>JAEZAW010000267.1 GCA_023430315.1 Pseudomonadota bacterium
CTGGTCGGTCGCAAAGTCAGCAATGCCCTTGGGCTCATTTGCCAGCCAGTCCGTGGCCGCCTGCGCAGGAAGACCGGCAGAAACAAGAATATCAGCCGTGCTCAAGTTGCTCATAACCGCCCTTTCGACCGCTTATCGATGATGCGGCGCGCCTTGCCTTGCGATCGCTCGACGGCGCCCGGTTGAACAACACGCACAATGCTCGTCACACCGATGAGGGCCTTGATCAGATGCTCGGCGCGTCGCGCGAGAGTGGCCTCGGCATCTGCGCCCAATCCCGATCGCGTCTCGACGACGACCTCGAGCTCGTCGAGCTGAGCAGGGCGCGAGACTTCGAGAATGTAGTGAGGCGCCAGTTCGGGGATGGTCGCGAGAACGCCTTCGATCTGCGAGGGAAAGACGTTGACGCCGCGAATGATGAGCATGTCGTCGCTGCGGCCCTTGATACGTTCGATGCGGCGCATGGCGTGCCCATTTCCCGGCAGCAATCGGGTCAAATCGCGCGTGCGATAGCGGACGATGGGCATGGCCTCCTTAGTGAGCGACGTGAAGACCAGCTCGCCCTCCTCCCCGTCGGGCAGCACCGCACCCGTCCCGGGATCGATGATCTCGGGCAGGAAGTGATCCTCCCAGATGGTCAGGCCGTCCTTGCTCGCGGCATACTCCTGCGCGACACCAGGACCGATAACCTCGGAAAGCCCATAGAGGTTGACGGCCTGCAAGCCCATGCGCCGCTCGATTTCATCGCGCATGGCTTCCGTCCACGGTTCGGCGCCGCAGATCGCAATCCGCAGGCTCGTGTCGCGCGCATTGATGCCCCGGCGATCGAACTCGTCGGCGATGGCGAGGAGATAGGATGGCGTCACCGCGATGATATCCGGTTTGAAATCCGTTATGAGCTGCACCTGCCGTTCCGTGAAGCCGCCGCCGACGGGAATAACGGTGCAGCCGAGCTGCTCGGCCCCGTAATGCAGACCGAGGCCGCCGGTGAAGAGACCGTAGCCGTACGCGACATGGATGCGATCTCCGGGTTTTCCACCGGCCGCACGGATCGAGCGTGCGATGAGCCGGGCCCATGTCTCCACATCGCCTTGCGTATATCCGACGACCGTCGGCTGACCCGTCGTGCCGCTCGAAGCATGAACGCGCGAGATCCTGTCCATGGGCACGGCGAACATGCCGAATGGATAGTTCTGGCGCAGGTCCTCTTTCGTCGTGAGTGGGAAGTTTGCGAGATCCGCGAGTGAACTCAGGTCGCGCGGATGAACGCCGGCGGCATCGAACTTTGCCCGATAGTACCGGACGCGCTCGTACGTGCGCGCGAGCGTGTCCCTGAGGCGGGCGAGCTGCAGCGCGCGCAGCTCCTCGATGCCGGCAGTCTCCGCGGAATCGAATGGGTTGGCGTCGGCGCGCAGCAACATGGCATCGTCTCCATCCCGAGAAAACGATTGGCCTGTTCTCGATGCCGTAAATTGCAGCCGGTAAACCCGGCTCCATCGGCAAGGTCGGCTTAGCGTGCTGAGGCTAGACGAAACGAAGGAGCCACGCGATGGGATTCGCGCGGGCGTACGCTAAGATGGCCAGGAGGTGAGCGCCATCTCCGCAACATCGAGCAACTGCTCGCGCGTGGCACCGTTGGCAGCCTGCACGGACATGCCCTGCAGAAGTGCCGCTACATACCGGGCAAGTGCTGCCGGATTGCTGGTCGCCGGAAGGTCGCCCTCGGCCTTGGCGCGCTCGAAGCGATCCGTGAGCTCGGCCTCGCCCGTGCAGCGAAGTGTCGAAAGCTCCTCCTTGATGGATTGCTCGGCCTCGCTGCACGAGAACGCACCTCGCACAGCCATGCAGCCCGCCGGATGGCAGGGGTCGGTCATGGTCTCGGCCGCCCGGCGCAGAAGACGCTCGACGACCGCGCGCGCCGTCGGGGCCGCGAGGGCCGCACGATATTCCGCCGCAGGCCCCGTTTCCACGTATCGCTCGAGGGCGCGCCGGAACAGCTCCTCCTTATTGCCGAAAGCGGCATAGAGGCTCGGGCGGCTGATGCCCATGGCATCGGTCAGCTCGGTCAGCGAGGCGCCCTCGAAACCCTGCTGCCAGAACACCATCATGGCTTTATCGAGCGCCTCGTTGGCGTCGAATTCTCTGGGGCGGCCTTTAGCCATGGCGCGCTCTCCTTCACATCTCTGCGAGCGTCATTTTATTTCCGTACTCGACGGTACAAATAAGCGTTGACAGGGGTTTTGTCACCTATTATCTACCGATCGGTACGGAAATAGCTGACAACAGGGGGCGGCATGGCTCCAGCAACTAACTGTCTAGAACGCTGTCCGGAGCGCGATCCGTTGCTGCAGGCCCGAAGCCTCGCATCGGGAACGGGACTGGAAAGGCTCGGCCGGGCGATGACGCGGCGCGTAATTGAACGCGCGCTGAGGGCAGCGGAAAAGGCAATCGGTGAGTAGGGCCTAACCAAACGGTGCGCCATACAAACCTGCGTATGATTTCGTGTGACGGCTGCAGCTGGCAGGGTGAAGCGAAGAAGCGAGAGCGAAAAACTGTCGAGCCAATGTCGGCTTCGGAGGTTCGTGAACGTCCTCGACACGGGGTGCAGCAAGTCCACGCAGAGTTGAGAACCGAATTGGAATTCGGGAGCGGAACCGCCTGAGCAACGGCCGCTCCATCGAGCAAGACCCGGAACAAGTCCAAAGACTTGAGACAAAGAAGAAAGAGATGATCATGAGCACCGACATCAACACCATGCCTCAGGAGACCAAGCGGCCGCGCCGCACTGGCCTCTGGGCCCTGGCGCTCGTTCTGGCAGCAAGCGCTGCCACCGGCGCCGTTCTCTACACGTCAGCACCCAGCCACTCCGAAAGCCCAGCCGCTAAGGCCGCCCCCCCGCCGCCATCCGTCTCTGTCGCAACCATCGAGTCGCGGCAGGCGATGGTCTGGGACGAGTTCTCGGGCCGCCTCGAGGCCGTTGACAGGGTCGACGTGCGCTCCCGCGTCGCCGGTACTGTCCAGGAGGTGCACTTCCGGGAAGGCGCGCTCGTCGAGAAAGGCGCCCGGCTCTTCACCATCGATCCCGCCCCCTACGCCGCCGAGGTCGAACGCCTCGAAGCGCAGGTAGCCTCGGCCGAGGCGCGCGTCGTCTTCACCCGCACCGAGGCCGAGCGCGCACGCCGCCTGCTCGGCAGTCCGGCGCATTCCGAGCGCGATGTCGATCAACGCGCCAACGCCTACAACGAGGCTGAAGCAGCGCTCCGCGCCGCCAAGGCAGCCCTCCAGGCAGCTCGTCTCAATCTCGAATACACGGAAGTCAAGGCACCGGTCGCCGGCCGCGTCGGCCGTCTCGAGGTCACGATCGGCAATCTCGTTGCTGCCGGCCCCAGCGCTCCCGTGCTGACGAATCTCGTCTCGATCAACCCGATCTACGCGAGCTTCAATGCCGATGAGGCGACGGTGTCGCGCGTTCTGTCGGCGCTGAGCCCCGAGGCGAATGCTGCCGCCGAAGTTGGTGCCGTCGTGGTCGAAATCTCGAACCCCGCAGCCAATGGAGCGTGGGTGAATGGACGCCTCCAGCTCATCGACAATCAGGTCGACGCGACGAGCGGCACGGTGCGTCTGCGCGCGATCTTCGACAACGCCGACGGGCGGCTGATCCCCGGCCAGTTCGTGCGCGTGCGCATGGCTCAGCCGCGTAGCGCGCCGGTCGTGGCTGTCAGCGAGCGCGCCATCGGTACGGATCAGAGCAAGCGGTTTGTCATCGTGGTCGGCGGCGACAACAAGGCGGCTTATCGCGAAATCACGCTCGGTTCCATGGCCGACGGCCTGCGTATCGTGACGAGCGGTCTCGATGCCGGCGAGCGTATCGTCGTCAGCGGCCTGCAGCGTGTGCGGCCCGGTTCTGTCGTCTCTCCCGAGCCGGCGAGCATGGAGCGCGTGACGTCCAACGACGTACGCACGGGCACGACCCAGACCAAGTCCGCGCAGCAGTAGTGACTCACATCGTGAGATCCACTTTGAGCAACTTCATCTGACCGGTCCTGCGGGGAGCGGTCCAACCCTCCCTGCGAGCCTGTCATGAACATTTCCCGATTTTTCATCGATCGTCCGATCTTTGCCGGCGTGCTGTCGGTACTGATCTTCCTCTCCGGCCTGCTGGCGCTCCGCGTCATGCCGATCTCCGAGTATCCGGAGGTCGCGCCACCCTCGATCGTGGTGCGCGCGCAGTATCCCGGCGCCAACCCCAAGGTCATTGCAGAGACGGTGGCGACGCCGCTCGAAGAGCAGATCAATGGCGTCGAGAACATGCTCTACATGAGCAGCCAGGCAACCACTGACGGCGTCATGACGCTGACAGTGACCTTCCGCCTCGGCACCGACGTCGACAAGGCGCAGCAGCTCGTGCAGAACCGCGTCGGCCAGGCAGAGCCCCGCCTTCCTGAGGAAGTGCGCCGCCTCGGCATCACGACGGTGAAGAGCGCACCAGATCTCACCATGGTGGTGCATCTCCTCTCGCCGAACGATCGCTACGACATCAACTACCTGCGCAACTACGCGGTGCTCAACGTCAAGGACCGCCTCGCCCGCATCGAGGGCGTGGGCCAGGTCAACATGTTCGGCGGCGGCGAATACTCCATGCGCATCTGGCTCGATCCGGCCAAGACGGCCGAGGTCGGCCTCTCAGCGGCGGATGTCGTCAACGAGATTCGCGCACAGAACGTGCAGGCTGCCGTCGGCACCATCGGCGCCTCACCGGCGCCCATGCACATCGACCTCCAGCTTCCCGTGAACGCCCTCGGCCGTCTGCAGAGCGAAGAGGAGTTCGGCGAGATCGTCGTAAAGGCTGGCGCCAACGGCCAGATCGTGCGCCTGCGCGACATCGCTCGTCTGGAGCTTGGTGCAGCAGAGTATGCACTGCGCTCGCTGCTCAACAACAAGCAGGCGGTCGGCATTGGTATTTTCCAGGCTCCAGGCTCCAACGCGCTGCAGATCTCCCAACAGGTGCGCGCCACGATGGCGGAGCTGAAGCTGAACATGCCCGATGGCGTGGACTACGGCATCGTCTACGATCCGACGCAGTTCGTGCGCGCCTCGATCGAGGCCGTGGTGACGACGCTGCTCGAGGCCATCGTGCTCGTGGTCATCGTCGTCGTGCTCTTCCTGCAGACGTGGCGCGCATCGATCATTCCGCTGGCAGCCGTGCCGGTTTCGATCATCGGCACGTTCGCCGTGATGTACCTGCTCGGCTTCTCGATCAACGCGCTCACGCTGTTCGGTCTCGTCCTCGCCATCGGCATCGTGGTCGACGACGCCATCGTCGTCGTGGAGAACGTCGAGCGGAATATCGAGGAAGGTCTTCAGCCTCGCGAGGCCACTTACAAGGCCATGCAGGAGGTCTCGGGGCCGATTATCGCCATCGGTCTCGTGCTCGTCGCGGTGTTCGTGCCGCTCGCATTCATCACCGGTCTGACGGGGCAGTTCTACCGCCAGTTCGCGTTGACGATCGCCATCTCGACCGTGATCTCGACGATCAACTCGCTGACGCTCTCGCCGGCGCTCGCAGCTTTGCTTCTCAAGGGCCACGACGCACCCAAGGATCGGCTGACGCGCTTCCTCGATTTCACGCTCGGCTGGCTTTTCCGCGGCTTCAACGCAGTCTTCCATCGCGGGACGAATGCCTACTCGGGCGGCGTGAGGGGTGTGCTTTCGCAAAAGGCCGCCGGTTTCGGCGTCTACCTGATGCTGATCGCGGCAGCCTTCGGCGTGATGAAGATCGTGCCTTCGGGTTTCGTCCCGGCGCAGGACAAGCAATACCTCGTCGGCTTTGCTCAGCTTCCGAACGGCGCAACACTCGATCGCACGGAGGATGTGATCCGTCGTATGGGTGAGATCGCGCTGAAACATCCCGGCGTCGAGAGCGCGGTTGCGTTCCCGGGCCTTTCGATTGCCGGCTTCACCAACAGCGCGAGCGCCGGCATCGTCTTTGCCACGCTCAAGCCCTTCAAAGAGCGCAGCTCGCCAGAGCTTTCGGGCCCGGCGATCGCCATGGCCCTCAACCAGCAGTATGCGGGTATCCAGGACGCCTTCATCGCCATGTTTCCGCCGCCGCCGGTGGCAGGCCTTGGAACGGTCGGCGGCTTCAAGCTGCAGATCCAGGATCGCACCGGCCTCGGCGACGAGGCGCTGAGCGCTGCGACCAACGCCTTCCTGGCACGCGCAGCCCAGACGCCGGAGATTGCGGGACTCTTCACGAGCTACCAGGTAAACGTGCCGCAGCTCTATGCCCAGATCGATCGGACGCGCGCCCGCCAGCTCGGCGTTGCCGTCACTGACGTCTTCGAGACCATGCAAATTTACCTCGGCTCACTGTACGTCAATGACTTCAACCGCTTCGGACGTACGTACTCGGTGCGCGTGCAGGCCGACTCGCAGTTCCGCGCACGGGCCGACGACATTGGCCAGCTCAAGGTGCGCTCGCGGACGGGTGACATGATCCCGCTCTCGGCACTCCTCAAGGTCGAGCAGGCCGCGGGGCCGGAGCGTGCCATGCGCTACAACGGCTTCCTGTCGGCTGACATCACCGGCGGGCCGGCCCCCGGCTACTCGTCCGGTCAGGCCCAGGCAGCGGTGGAGCGCATCGCCGCCGAAACGCTACCGCGCGGCATCGCCTTCGAGTGGACGGAGCTGACCTACCAGGAGATTCTCGCAGGCAACTCGGCGATCCTGGTCTTCCCGCTCTCCGTGCTGCTCGTGTTCCTCGTGCTCGCTGCGCTGTACGAGAGCCTGACGCTGCCGCTGTCGATCATCATGATCGTACCCATGGGACTGCTGGCCGCGCTTACCGGCGTGTGGCTCAGCGGCGGAGACAACAACGTCTTCACGCAGATCGGCCTCGTGGTGCTGGTCGGCCTCTCGGCGAAGAACGCGATCCTCATGGTGGAGTTCGCGCGCGAGCTCGAGTTCGCCGGACGGACACCGCTTCAAGCCGCGATCGAGGCAAGCCGGCTGAGGCTGCGGCCGATCCTCATGACGTCGTTCGCCTTCATCATGGGTGTCGTCCCGCTCGTGTACTCTGAAGGGGCCGGCTCCGAAATGCGGCAGGCCATGGGTATTGCAGTGTTCTCGGGCATGATCGGCGTCACGTTCTTCGGCATCTTCCTGACGCCGCTCTTCTACGTGATGCTCCGCGCGCTCACCGGCAATCGTCCGCTGAAGCAGGCGGGCGCACCGGTGGCCAACGCGGCACCGCACGCACCGTCGCATCACGCCCCGGCCGAGTGATCACCTGACAATTGCGAAGGGCCGCTCTGAAGAATATTCGGAGCGGCCCTTTTCTATTCGAGAGCTCGGTCTCGTGCTCAGGAGCGCTTGGGGTCGCCGGCTGCCAATGGATCACGCTGCAGCACCCCCTTGATCCGCTCGGGATCAACGGCGATTTCCACGCCGGCGCGCTCGTTCTGGAGCTTCATCGCAACGCGTGAATCCTGCCCCTCCCAGCCGCGCCCCATGGCCTCGACCATGTCGGCATAAGCCAGATTCGAGACGCGCATGGGAACACCCAGCTCGCGCCCGAGATCCGTCGCGAGAGTCATGTCCTTCAAGGCAAGCTTGAGCGCGAAAGAAGGCGGCTCATACTTGTTCGGCAGGAACTGGTCGACGACACGATCGAATGTGCGGCTGCGGCCGGACGCACCCGTTCTCACGGCCTCCCACAGCGCGAGCGGCTCGACGCCGCCCTTGACGCCCATGGTGAAAACCTCGGCCAGCGCCGTCTGGATCGCATAGCCCGCGCAGTTGTGCACGAGCTTCGCAACCGAGCCCGCCCCGATCGCGCCGATGTGGCGCGCTTGATCCGCGAAGGCGTCCAGCAGAGGCTTGTACTCGTCGAAGCTCGCCTTGTTGCCACCGATCCAGATGGCGAGCCGGCCCGAGCGGGCGCCCGATGGGCCGCCGCTCACGGGCGCATCGAGGAAATGGCAGCCCTTCTCGGCATAGAGCGCAGCAATTTTCCGCACCATGCTCGGCGCGTTCGTGGAGAGATCGAACACTGCCGCGCCGGGCTTCAGGCCGCCGAGCAGTCCCGTGTCAGCCGCCGTCGTGACGGCTTCCACTTCCTTCGGGCCTGGGAGCGAGAGAAAGACCACGTCGCACGCCTCGGCAACCGCGCGTGGGCTTGCCGCCCATTGCGCACCCTTGGCTATGAACGGATCGGCGATCTCGCGCCGGACATCATGGACGACGAGACCATGATTGGAGGCCTCGAGATACTTCGAGAGATTTGCGGCCATGTAGGCACCCATGGTGCCGAGGCCGATGAAACCGACTTTCATGTGAGTGTCCTCCCCGATCTGCTGCCGGCTGGGTATGGCCAGCTAAGCACGTCCACGGCGTCCGGGCGACAGGCGAGGCGCATGGCCATACCGCACGGATCGCGGGGCTCTGAGGGAGAAGCGCGCCACAATTCCTAGAAGGCGAGGCGGAGGGCGCCACCGTCCACGGGAATAGTCGTTCCGGTGATATAGGCCGCCTGCGGCGAGGCGAGAAAGGCGATCAGCGGCGCCACTTCCTCGGGCTCGCCGAAGCGGCCGGCGGGAATGTTGCGCTCGATGAACGTGCGGCGCGAGTCCTCCGTCGGATGCAGGCGATTGAGGATCTGCACACTGTTGATACGGCCGGGCGCGATGCAGTTCACCGTGATGCCGTGTGGCGCGAGGTCGGCGGCGAGCGCCTTCGACCAGCTTTCGAGCGCTGCCTTGGCCGGCGAGGCCGCATTGAGCGCCTTGGCGACGATCGCGCCCGTGACGTTGACGATGCGACCCCACTTCGCGGCTTTCATGCTGGGCACGAGCGCCTCGGTCAGCTTGCGTGCCGAGCGGAAGTTCAGCGCGAAGGATTCCTCCCAGATGTCGTCTCCGGCATCGGGCGGAAGCGGGCGCGAGCCGCCGGCATTGTTGATCAGCACATCGATCCCACCCAGCGCGGAAAGCGCGGCCGCCGCGAGCGCCTGTGGGCCCTCGGGCGCGACAAGATCGGACGTGAGGATGGCCGGTGCCGCGCCGCCCTTGCTCACGATCTCACGCGACAAGGCTTCGAGTGCGCTCGCATCCCGGGCGGCGATGGCAACGCGCGCGCCTTCCGCGGCCAGTGCTGCCGCCACCGCGCGACCGATGCCGGCGCTGGCGCCCGTCACGAGGCAGCGGCGGCCTGAAAGTTGCAGGTCCATGATGCGAGAACTCCGGACAAAGCTTGATCTTCGTCCGGAGTTATCCCGATACGAGCGTCCGGCACAAGTCGGTCAAAGCCACCAGGGAGAAAGCGCGAGGCGAGCCCGTTCCTCTTCCCAAGCTTCGCGGTCCGCCTCAGTATCTATCGCTCGGCTACCCGGGTTTGATCGTTCCTGCTCAAGCGAGGCATGTGCCCCCGCGGCCGCCAAACCTTCGTGCCACCACACCGCAAAATTGCGGAGCGCATCAAGCAAACTGCTCATGTGACTGCCTCCATTCTGCGTTCGACCGTACCTGCTATGGCTCGCCATCCAGGCTTGCCGATCCGCTCGATATCACGGGCCGCGCGCTGCGCCGCTTCGGCACTTGCGAAGATGTGGCCATCGAGCGCGTCGAACGCGCGCGTTGCCGAGAAGAAGCGGAACCCGCGTCCGCTCTCCTTGCGCACGACGATGCCTATGGTTTCACCCTGCGTATCTTCCACTGTGTAGCCTTCGGACATAGCTCTACCGTTCACCGCAATGTGCGGTGCCTCTGCTGTTCGGATTGTCGAATGGGATGTTGCGGATCATGCCCCGCACGATGAGCGGGGCGGTGTTTGTCTCAGCAACAACAGCAGCGGTCGCAGCACATGCTGCGTACGGCGGTCTTGTGTGCGCTCATTGCACTTGGCAGTTCGATCATCTCAGAGCTCCTTCTGATCAGGAGTTCGCAAGCGCCGCTCGCGAAACCTTAGCGTTTGATGACGCGGCGCAAGTCTCTTTGCCCAAATCACCGCGGCCGGCCCCGACA
>JAEZAW010000271.1 GCA_023430315.1 Pseudomonadota bacterium
GGGTCACCCCTGCTGCAGTTGTCGTCTTTCGTGCTTGGAAACGTTCGAAGCAGAAATGTGTTCCCTTTACTTGACCGCTGTCACAACGAGGGTTCCCGCGCCCGTGCGCGCGTGGAGGTCCGGCCGATACATGTCTTCCACCGATGCTGCCGGGTGAACGTATCGGCCGGGTGTCACGGCGCGCGCGATGTAGGCCACGGTGGCCGCAGGCTTTGCGCCGCCTCTGCGATTCTCGCCTCGGAAGTAGTCGAAGGCCGCGACGAAGCGATCATCCCGGAATTCGGTGTGCGTGGGCTTGCCGGCCGTTTGCGCCCACGCGAGGCTCTTCGTGTCGCCGCTCTTCACGCGGCGCGGGTTCTCGATCTCGAAGCCTGCGGGTAGGCGATCGACGAGCAGGACGCGACCGCCGGTGTGTTGGCCTTCGATCTTGAGGACCACGACGACGCGATCGTTCTGCTTGACGGTCATCTGTGCCTCACTCGCTGTGATGGGCGTGCCGTCGAGCGTGTGATAGGAGCGCGAGATCGTGAAGCCCTTCGAGACTGCGGGCTCGGCCGTCATCGCCGATCCCGTCACCGAGACGACGGCCGAGACGGGCGCCTCGCCGCTGTTGACGATGGCAAGACCACCCTGGCCGAGGTCCGATGCGCTGAGCGCGCGCACGAGCTCACCGTCATGGGCGGTGCCGTTGATCGTGAGCTTCGTCCCTGCTGCCGCATCACTCAGCGCGCGGGCCGCGAGCAGCATCCAGGCCTGTTCCTGTGTCGAGGTATAGGTTCGCGTCGCCTGTGCCCGCTCGATGACGGCGGCAAGCTGCGGAGCTTCGCTGACGAGCGTGCGCGTTTCGGAGACGAGCGTGAGCACGGCGGCACCATCGCGCAGACGCGAGCCATAGTCGGCCCGGCTTTGCTCCGCACCATCATCGCCTATGCGCGCCAGTGCGGCACGGAAGGCACGCTCGGCACGCGGCTTGTCGCCGGTCATGGCGAGCGCCGCGCCGAGTTGCGCTTGTGCAAGCGCCGACGAGAAGCGCTCGAGACGCGTATCGGCGTAGTAGCGCAACTCGCCGACCGGCGCGCGGCCATTGCGGGCGAGGACGTAGAGCGCGTAGGCGCGCGCCTCGCCGCCCTTCTCGAAGTCCTGTGCGTAGGAGATGAAGTTGGCGAGCCGGTCGAGCGCCTGCGTCAGCGAGCGCTCGGGGACGGCGTAGCCAAGCTCCTTGGCGCGTGTCAGGAAGTCGGTGACGTAGCCGGTGAGCCAGAGATCGGGCTCGCCCGGTCCCCAGATGCCGAAGGCACCGGAAGAATCCTGCATTTCGAGAACGCGGGCGACGGCTTTGTCGACACGCTCCTTGAGCTGGCTCTCCTCGGCGAGGCCGATGCGCTTCGCGACATCATTCACGTAGAGCAGCGGCAGCGCGCGGCTCGTCGTCTGCTCAGCGCAGCCATAAGGATAGCGATCGAGCGAAGCGAGCAGACCGGGCACGTCCATGCCCGCCGACGGACCGACGTTGAGCGCGATGCGCGCGCTCGACGGGATCAGATCCGAGAGCAGGTCCGGCGAGAGGCTCAGGCGCCCGCCCTTGGCCGCGAGGCTCGCGACCGTCGTGCGGCGGATGTCATTGGCCGGTGGCATAACTTCCAGTGCCACGCGGCGACGCACCTCGATGCCATCGGGGCCATTGACGCGCACGTTGTAGACATGGCGGCCGAGGCTCGCGGGTTTGATGGCCACGCGCTCCGAGCGGCGCTGGTTTGGCGCCAGACGCGGATTGCGCTGGGCAAGCGAGGTCGCAAGACCCTGCGGGTTTTCCTGCTCGGCCGTGAGCTGGTAGCCCGTGTCCGGCCCTTCGATGTTGTGCACGTCGATGGCGAGGCTCGCTTCATCGCCAAGGCTCAGGAAGCGCGGCGCCGTCACCGTGAGCGCGAGCGCGTCACGCACGAGCACATCCGAGCCTGTCGAGCCGAGCTTGCCAGCGCTCCAGGCGACCGCCATGAGGCGCGCGGTGCCATTGAAGTCGGGCATGTCGAACTTCGCTTCAGCCGTACCATCAGGCTTCACCTCGACGATGCCGGAGAAGAGCGCGAGCGGCTTCTCGACGGGCGGGCTGCCCTTCATGGACATGCCGCCACCGCCTTCGCCGTCACCACCGGAGCGCAGCGAGCCGCGCGTCGCCCGCATGCCATCGATAAGGCGACCGTAGAAGTCGCGGATCTCGACGCCGAGACGGCGCTGGGCATGGAAGTGACGTTCGGGCGCTGGCGCCTCGAAGCGTGTGAGGTTCAGGATGCCGATATCGACGGCCGCGACGGTGAGGCGTGCTGCCTCGCCCGCCTTCAGGCCCTCGATCTTGACCGGCACCGTCAGCGTGCTCGCCGGTTTGATCTTGGCGGGCGCGTTGAGCGTGAGCTTCAGCGTCTCACTCTCGGTGTCGAGAGCCAGCCAGCGCACACCGATGGCGCGGCTCGGCATGCGCTTCGCACCTTCGTCCATGGCGCGATAGAACATGGCGGTCACATAGGCGCCCGGCATCCACTTCGCATCGACCGGCAGGGCGATCTCGCCGCCGCCGGCCGCGATGTCGGCATCCTGCATAGTGAGGAGGCCGCTCGAAAGCACGGCGAGGCGCACCTTGCCGGCGGCGCGCGTGTTGATGCGCACGCGCGCCGTATCGCCGGCTTTATACGTGGGCTTGTCGAGTACGACGTCGAGCACTTCAGGGCTCTCGGCGTCCTCGCTCGCGTGCCAGCCGGTATTGAAGGCAATGCTTGCGACACCCGGCGACTTCGGATTGGCGCTCGTCACTTCGAGGCGATAGCGGCCCCAATCGAGTGCCGGCGCTTCGATACGCGCAGGCGTGGTGCCGTCCGCTTTTGCAGTGCCGTTCGCGATACGCTTCGTCGTCGTGATGGCCTCGTAGTTCCATTGGCCATCGCGGCTGTACCACTGCCAGCGCTGGTTGAGCTGCACGATCTCCCACTTCAGTGCGGCGCCAGCTTGTGGCTTGCCATCGGCATCGACCAGCACCGTCTCGAAACGCGCGGTCTCGCCCTCGCCGATCTGACCACCATTGAAGAGCGGCTTGATACCGACGCGGGCAGCACGCGTGTCCACCGGTAGGCGGACACTGCGCTCGATGGTGCGGCCGCTCTGCTCGCGCAGGCGGATCATGATCTCGGCTTCGAGGGGCTTCGCCGTCTTCGGGATGGCCGGCAGGCGCACGCCGATGGTGCTGCGACCGTCCGTGCCGGTGGCGGGAAGATTTTCGAGGGGCTGGCGCACGGGCGTGACCTGCTCGCCGGCAAGACCGAACTTATAGCCGGCGAGACCAGGCAGATCGCCCGTCGCGGGCCGCACGTTGATGTCGCCTTCCATGGCGAGGCCAGCGGCCGGCGGGCCGTAGAGATAGCGGCCATTGACGGCAATCGACGCCGTTTCCTCGATGGCAATAGCCTTGCTCTGCGGCTCCAGTGTCAGCGCGAGGCGCTCGGGCAGGAAGTCCTCGACGAGGAAGGTCGTCTGCGCGAGGGCCTTATCCTTCACGTCGAGGAGGAGGCGGGCGCGCCACGTTCCCGTCATCGCGGTCGGGGGAAGCGCGAGCGTCGCAGCGCGCCCGCCAAGCTGTGGTTCATTGAGGACAATGCGGCGATGCTCGACGCCATCGGGTCGCGTGACGATCAACGTGGCCGGCGTGTCGGAGGCCGCACCTGTGCGATCGCGCAGCAGGGCGACGAGATGCACGGGCTCGCCGGGGCGGTACACGCCGCGCTCGGCATAGACATAGCCATCGAGCGGACCAGGCTGCTCGCGGCCTTTCACGCCGCGGTCCGTCAGGTCGAAGGCTGCCGTTGCGAGATCGAGGAAGGCGTAGTCCTTGTTGCCTTCGGCGACGAGGAGCGCCGGGGCGAGGCCGCCTGTGCCACGCATGAGGCCGGCATCGAAGCGCACATAGCCGCGCGTGTCGGTCTTGCCGGTGGCCAGTACCTCGTTGTTGCGGGCGACGAGGCGGACGGCGATGTCGCCGGCCGGCGTTGCGGCGCCGAGCGTGCGCACGAAGGCATGGAGGCCATCGTCACCGGAAAGCGCAGTGAGGCCGAGGTCCGAGACGATGAACCACTGCGTCGCGGGTGCCTGGTACTCGCTGCGCTTGGCATCGACGGCTGAGGCAATGACGAGATAGACGCCGGGCGCCAGATCAGGAATGGCGTCGCTAACCGGAATGGCCGTCGTCACATCCTCATTGAGGCGGCTCGCGATCTCGAGCTCGCCCTGCCAGACGCGCTGGCCGCTCCTGTCCCGGATGGTCTCGAGCTCGTAGCTCTGGACCTGCTTGAGGAAGCCATCGAGCGATGTCGCGCCGGCAAGGGCGCGGTCGCCGATGCGGAGGATTTCGATGGCGGCCTTCGTGGCGTTGACCGAGACGAGCGGGATGCCCTGCTGGCCGCGGTTCGGCAGCACATAGGCGCGGCCCGCAAAACGGACGGACGGCGCGCGGTCGCGCACGTAGACGGCGATCTCGGAGGCCTTGGCCAGGTTCTCACCGACCGTGGAGGGCAGGCCCGCGCGGAGCTGCACTTCGTAACGCTTGCCGTGCTCGAGGCCGTCGATGCAGAGCTGCTGGCCTTCGATCGTCATATTCTGCGGCTCGCGACCATCGATCGCGACGAATTTCTGAAGATCGCCGACGGCGTTCGGCAGGCGCTCCGAGAAGTTGATGCAAAGGCGCGGCTCGATAGCATCAGCCTCGGTCTTGTAGTCGATGACGCGGAAGCCGTGCTCGGCGCGCAGTGCGTCGAGCGTGCTGCTGACCTCGTCGTCATTCACGAGACGGACGCTGGCCGCCAGTGCCTCGATGGCCGGGCGCCACATGGAGCGCGTCTTCAATGCTTCACCAAGAGCAGCCAGCGCTTCGGCGCGCTGCTGATCGTTCGTTGCGGTTTCGAGCGCACGATAGGCGGCGCCCGAGGCATTCACGGGGATGGAGTAGCGCTCGGCTGGCCGCGCCGGATCGGGTGTCATGCCGAGGAGCGCCTTTGCGAGACCGGTCCAGGCGGCGGTGTCCTTCGCATCCGTCACGACGGCCGTCGCGAGGTGGCGCGCGGCGACGCGGGCGTCGCCGCCGTCGGCGAGAACCTTGAGCCCCGCCTCGCGCTGCTGCCGCGCGGTCTGCTTGCCGGGCTTGAAAGTGCTCTTGAGGTAGGCCTCGTAGCGTTCGGCATCCTTGCTGACGACCGGATGCGAGAAGAGCGGTTGCGCCTGCTGGGCGAGAGCCGGAAGGCTGACGAGGAGCAGGAGGCCGAGCACGAAGGCGATCGGGCGGGCGAGGAACATGGAATGTCATCCCGGAGCGAGGAAAAGGGGGCCGGTCCGCGCACGTTCTGCTCGGAAGGCAAAACCGAGTTCAGCGCCGGTCGATGACCAATTAATCGCACCTGAAGCGCTGGTCCACGGGGGCCGGAAAGGAGCCACGGCGACCGGCAGCAGGCCGGCAAATTCCGGCAAGTTTGGGTGAGCTCGAGGGATAGCGACACACGCTTACGTCGAACAAGCCCCGCCCCTCATCCTACCCTTCTCGTCGCGCCAGAGGCGCGCT
>JAEZAW010000188.1 GCA_023430315.1 Pseudomonadota bacterium
CGAACCGTCCACGCGCGCTGAAGCTGCCGCCCGGTCGCGCACGCGCCCTCGTGAAGGGCATGATCGCGGCGATCGACGAGTTGAGGAACACCCTGCCCGCCATGTTCGAGGGCGAGGACTATCAGGCGCGTCGCCGCGCGATCGACGAGGAATTCCGCTCAGGCCAGGAGCAGGCCTTCGAAGCACTCAATACCAAGGCGAACGGCCAGAACATCACCATCCTGCGCACGCCCACCGGCTTTGCCATGGCGCCGATGCACGAGGGTAAGATCGTCAAGCCAGAGGTTTTCAACACGCTGCCCGAGACCATGCGCAAACAGATCGAGCAGCGCATCGAGGTCCTGCAGAAAGAGCTCGCCGAGATCATCGAAAAGCTGCCCAAGACGGACAAGCAGCGGCGCGCCAAGCTGAGCGAGCTCAACGAGGAGATCGCCTCGCTCGCCGTGCTCGAGGCGCTGGACGACCTGGCGGCATCCTTCAACGACCAACCGGAGGTGTTGGGTTATCTCGACGCCGTCGGCCGCGATCTCATTCGCAATGTCGGCATCTTCCTGGCGCCGGCGGGCGAGGAGAACGAGATCGTCAAGCAGCCGGCCGACACAGCGCGCGATCCTCGTTTCCGCCGCTACATGGTCAATCCGATGGTCTCGCACAACGGGGACGATCCTCCCATAGCGCCGCTCGTCGAGGAGCTGAACCCGACCTACGGCAATCTCATTGGCCGGATCGAGCATATCGCGCAGATGGGCGCGCTCGTGACGGACTTCCTGCTGATCAAGCCGGGCACCTTGCACAAGGCGAACGGTGGCTACCTGATGATCGACGCGCGCAAGCTGCTCATGTCGCCCTTCGCCTGGGAGGCACTCAAGCGCTGCATCAAGGCGCGCGAGATCCGCATCGAGCAGCCTTCCGAGATGTCGGGGCTGATGTCGACGCAGTCGCTCGATCCCGAGCCCATTCCTTTCGAAACCAAGGTCGTGCTGCTCGGCGATCGCGAGCTTTACTACCTGCTGGCCGCGGCCGATCCGGACTTCTCGCGCTTCTTCAAGGTCCAGGCCGATTTCGACGACTCGATCGCCCGCTCCACCGAGAACGATCAGGCCTATGCCCGCCTGATCGCGTCCATCGTCATTGAGCACAAGCTTAAGCCACTCGATGCGCCGGCCGTCGCTCGCATTATCGAGGAAGGCGCCCGGCTCGCCTCTGATCGCGAGAAGCTTTCGATCGAGATCGGCCGCATTGCCGATCTCGTGCGCGAGGCCGACTACTGGGCCGCCCAGGCAGGCCGATCGACGACCACGCGCGCGGACGTCGCCCAGGCAATCAACGAGGCTACGCAGCGATCGGATCGCCTGCGCGACCGCGCCCAGGAGACGATCGAGCGCCAGATCGTGCTTGTCGATACGACCGGCACCAAGGTCGGCCAGATCAACGGCCTTGCCGTGCTCCAGCTCGGCGACTTCGCCTTCGGACGTCCCAGCCGCATTACGGCGCGCGTGCGCATGGGCTCGGGGCGCGTCACCGACATCGAGCGTGAAGCCAACCTCGGCGGCGCGCTGCATACCAAAGGCGTGATGATCCTATGGGGCTTCCTCGCCGGCCGCTATGCGCTCGACGTTCCGCTCGCGCTCGCGGCAACGCTGGTCTTCGAGCAGTCCTATGGCGGCGTCGATGGCGACAGCGCATCCTCGACCGAGCTCTATGCGCTCCTTTCGGCGCTGTCGGAAGTGCCGATCAAGCAATCGTTCGCGGTGACCGGATCGGTCAACCAGTGGGGCGAGGTTCAGGCCATCGGCGGCGTGAACGAGAAGATCGAAGGCTTTTACGATGTCTGCAAGGCGCGCGGGCTCACGGGTGAGCAGGGCGTGCTAATCCCGAAGGCAAACGTGCAGCACCTCATGCTACGCGAAGACGTCGTCGAGGCCGTGAAGGCAGGCAAGTTCGCAGTTCATGCCGTCGAGACAATCGATCAGGGCATCGAGATTTTGACCGGGATCAAGGCCGGCACCCGCGGCGATGACGGACACTTCGAGGCCGGCAGCATCAACCGCAAGGTCGAGGAGAAGCTGCGGGACTTCGCCGAACGCGGCCGCGCGTTCGCACGACGCTCGGAGAGCGAAAGCGGCGACAGTGCCCCGGGCAGCAGCAACGGAAAGCCGTCGTCATGATCATGCACGTAGCGGAAGCCGGCGAGCAGCGTGGGCGCGTCGTACTGCACATCACCTCGGGGCACCCGAACAAGGTGGCCATCGAGGCTGCCGTCCGTATTGCCCAGGCCTTCCACTCGGAGATCGAGAGCCTCTTCGTCGAGGACATGCAGCTCTACGATATGGCGAGCTACCCATTCGCACGCGAAATCTCGCTCAGGGGCACGAACCGTGCGCTCTCCCGCGAGGACATCGAGCGCGATCTGCGCCTGACAGGCCGGGCCCTCTGCCGACGCGTCGAGAGACTGGCGCAAGCGGCCAACGTGCCGCTCAGATCGCGCATCGTTCGTGATGACCCCCTGCAGGCGCTTGCCAAGGCTTGCTCCGAGGACGGGCCGTGGAATGTCGTCGCGCTGGCGGATGTCCTCGCACCAGGTCAGGGCGTGCGGGTCTGCGATCTATTCGCCAATGTCGCTGGCTATACGGGCCTCATGCTGGTCGGCCCGAAGGCACGTCGCACGCGTGGGCCTGTCATCGCCGTCGTCGAAAGCGCCGATCATCTCCAGCCCATGCTGCGCGCCGCCGAGCGCATGTCCGGCGTCACCGGCGGCGAAGTCATGGTCATGCTGCTCTCCGACAGCCCGACCGGCGGCCAGTGGCTCGAGGAGCAGGTCCGCCTCGCCCTTGGCGATCAGGCCAAGCTTACCCTGCTCGCTTATCAGATCGACCAGGGCGCGCCGGCCGCGCTCGCGGAAGTTATCAGGCGCCTTCATGGCGGCTTCCTGATCGCTCACTTCGGCGGCATTCTCGTGCCGGCGCACGGCGATCTCCGAGACCTCGTCTCGGCGCTGGAATGCCCGCTGTTTCTGATGCGCTAGTAACTTCCCCCTCTCCCCATTGAAGGCAATGGGGAGAGGGGGAAAGATTACGCCGCCGCCTCTTTCTGCGCCGCAAGCACCTGATCGGCCAGGCGCCCGGTCAGTTCGGCGAGGTGGTCGAACTTCGCCGCGAAGGTGCCGACGCCGGCTGTCGCCGAGCGCAGCTCGACGATCAGATCCTGGATCTCCGTTTCCGGCACGCGAGCCTGCACGACATCCCATCCCGGCCAGTCGGGACGCGCGTCGAAGCCGAGGATCTGGCCGCGCCGCTGCGAGATCATTGCATTGATGCGCGACGTCGCCTCGGTCGGCACCACGATCTCGACAGCCATGACCGGCTCGAGCAATACGGGGCCGCACTTCGGCATGCCTTCCGACATCGCAAGCCGTCCGGCCTGACGGAACGCCATGTCCGAGCTGTCGACGCTGTGATACGAGCCATCGGTCAGCGTTACCGCGACATCGACCACCGGGAAGCCGAGCGGCCCGTGCTGGAGATAGTCGCGCACGCCGATCTCGACTGAGGGGATGAACTGCTTCGGCACCACGCCGCCCGTGATGGTGTCGTCGAACAGGAAACCCTCGCCACGGCGCATCGGCTTGATCTCGACGACGACGTCACCGAACTGACCATGCCCACCGGACTGCTTCTTGTGCCGGCCGCGGATCGAGACGCTGCCCTTGATCGTCTCCTTGTACGGGATCTGACGCCGCCGCGTGCTCGCGTCGATGCTGTACTTCCGTTTCAGCCGCTCCATGGCCACGCGGAGGTGCATCTCGCCCTGCCCCCAGAGCACCATCTGGTGCGTCTCGGCCGCGTGATCGAGCCGAACGGAAGGATCTTCCTCGATCAGCTTCGTGAGCGCCGCACTGAGCTTGACCTCGTCCTTGCGATCCTTGAGCTCAATGGCGACACCGTACACGGGTGCTGCCTGCTCAGGCAGCTTGATCTGCGCGACGCCGCTCTTCTCCAACGAGAGCGTATCACCCGTGCGCGCCCTCTCGAGCCGCCCGAGCGCAACGGTATCGCCACGCTTTGCCGTGGTGAGCTTGCGCGCTTCCTGACCCAGCATGGAGAAGAGGCCGGCGACGCGGTCGTCCCCACGGGGGCCGTAGAGCGTCGCACCATCGGCGAGGTCGCCGGTAAGAACGCGCGCGATGGAAAGCTTCCCGCCGTGCGCCGTGTACATGGTCTTGAGGATTTGTACTGCCGACTTGCCATCGCCGATCCCGAGGCGCGCGGCAGTATGTGAGACGAACGGCGCTTCGTGACGCAGCGCTTTCAGGAGCCGCACGATGCCATTGCCGTTCTCGGCCGAGCCCAACAGCACCGGGCAGATCAGACCTTCGCGCATTTCCTTGGCGAGATCCTCGAATACCCTGTCGCGCGGCGGCTGCATATCACTCAGAAGCTGCTCCATGAGCTCGTCGTCGTAGTCGGCGAGCTGCTCGAGCATGTGAAAACGCGCCTCCTGCTTGCGCGGCTCGAGCGCATCGGGCATCGGGATGACTTCCGAAGGGGCGTGCTCGCGGTAGACGAAGGCACGCTCGAGCGCGAGATCGACGAAACCCGTCGCGATGCCGTTCTCCCAGACAGGGATCTGGCGCAGCACGAGCGGCTTGGCGCTCGCGGGCTGCAGCATCGGCAGGATCTCGCGCACCGGGGTCTCGAAACTGTCGATCTTGTTCAGGAAGAGGAAATGGGGAATGCCGCGATCCTCGAGCTGCTTGAGAATGAGCTGGAGCGCGGGAACGCGCTTGGGATCGGGCTCGCAGACGACGACGGCGGCATCACAGCCGGCGAGTACGGCGTTCGCCTCGGCCTGAAATTCGATCGAGCCGGGGCAGTCGATGAACGTGAAACGATCTCCCAGGAACTCCACATCGGCTACGTTGACCTCGACACTCATGCCGTGATCGCGGGCCTCGGGCACGCTGTCGCCGATCGTATTCTTATCCGCGATGGCGCCCTGGCGCGTTACAGCGTTGGTGCGGGCGAGGATGGCTTCGAGGAGTGTCGTCTTGCCGGAAAGATAAGGACCGAGGATCGCGATGGCACGGGCGCTGCGCGTTGCACTGCCGTTGGGTTCAAGCCCCATGGTTTCCTCCTTGTCGCTCAGGCGCAAGGACGTGTGCCGCGCCCCGCGCCTGAGTTGAGGCCGCGCGGCATGGAGCATGTCGTTTCAGATGGGATCGTGCAGCCGTATCATCCGAAACGTGCATCCCGCTCCAAAATTGGATGCAGGTGCGTTTCACGGCCCGCAAGGAAGCTTCGTCGCTTCCAGGAGAGGCGATCGCGCTTATGCATGTTGGACCGGCATTTTGCCGCGCGCAAGAGCCGTTCGCCTACTGCTCATCGGTGCAATGCAGCACATCTCAACACGACGCTTTAACCTGCGGACATCGCGCAGTAGAACGCTAACGAACACACGGGCCGGCGTAAGTCCGGTCAAACACCGGGAGGAACCATGCCTGCTACCATCGCTTTTGTCGGCCTTGGCGCCATGGGCGCGGAGATGGCTGAGACCCTGGTTTCCAAGCAGTGGCGCGTCGTCGGCTACGACATTCGCCGGGAAGCCATCGACCGCCTCGTGAAGAATGGCGGACATGCCGCAGCGAGCGCTGCGGAAGCGGCGAAGGGCGCCGAAGCCCTGGTGCTGATGGTCGTCAACGCCGATCAGGCAGAGACGATCCTCTTCAAGGATGGCGCGCTTGAGGCGCTGCCTGCGGGCGCAACGGTCGTCCTCATGGCGACATGCGCGCCCGCACGCGTCGAGGATATTGCCAAACGTGTCGAGGCCAGCGGCCGCAAGTTCGTCGACGCGCCGGTATCGGGCGGCGTCACCGGCGCCAAGGGCGGCACGCTCACCATTATGGCGGCAGCGCCGCAGGCGACATTCGATGCCGCGCGGCCCATGCTCGAAGCCATGGGATCGAACCTCTTCTATCTCGGCCAGAAGCCGGGGCAGGGCGCGGCGATGAAGATCGTCAACCAGCTCATGGCCGGCGCCAATCTGGCGATCGCCGCGGAGGCGATTGCCTTCGCAGAGCGCGCCGGCGTTGATACGAAAGTGGCCTATGATCTGCTGACGGGCTCGGCTGCCGGAAGCTGGATGCTCAAGGCGCGCGGGCCGCGCATGATCGACTACGACAATGTCGTCACCAGTGCTGTCGAGATCTTCGTGAAGGATCTCGGTCTCGTGCTCGACTCCGGCCGCGCGTTACGCATCGGCCTCCCCATCGCAGCCGCTGCGCATCAGCAGTATCTGTCTGCAGCCGGCATGGGTCTCGGTTCGCAGGACGATAGCCAGGTCGTCCAAGTCTACCGCACGCTCAGCGGCAAGGCCAAGACCTGAGCCTTCGACGCCATCCATTCACGAGCCTGCAAAGGACCAGCAATCACATGCCCTCGACCGTCTTCGATTCCGCCATCTACCGCGATTTCTTCGGCACGCCCGCTATGCGCGCCGTGTGGAGCGATGAGGCGCTGGTTGCCCGCTATGTCGAGGTCGAGGTGGCGCTCGCCAAGGCCGAGGCGCGCGTCGGTCTCATCCCGGCTGATGCTGCCAAGGAGATCGCGGCGAAGGCGGACGCGAGCAAACTCGACCTCGCCAAGCTCAAGGCCGAGACCGATATCGTCGGCTACCCGATCATCGGTATCGTCCATCAGATGGCGAAGCAGTGCGGCGAAGCAGGCCGCTACGTGCATTGGGGCGCGACTACGCAGGACATCATGGACAGCGCGACGGTGCTCCAGCTTCGCGCTGCGCTCGACATCGTCGACGATGAGCTACATGCGGTTGCGCGTGCATTGGAGAGCCTCGCTGCCAAGCATCGCGACACGGTGATGGCCGGTCGCACGCACATGCAGCACGCGTTGCCCGTAACGTTCGGCTACAAGGCTGCTGTGTGGCTGTCGAGTGTGCGCCGCGACAAGGAGCGCCTTGCCGAGCTGCGCAAGCGCCTGCTCGTCGTGCAGTTCTCCGGTGCGGCCGGCACGCTCGCCTCGCTCGGCAGCGATGGCCTGAAAGTGCAGGCGGCTCTCGCGGAGGAGCTCGATCTTGCGCAACCCGATATCACATGGCACGCGGCGCGCGACGCGATTGCGGAAGTCGGCAGTGCTCTCGCAATCCTTTCCGGCGGCCTCGCCAAGATCGCCACTGACGTAATGCTGATGATGCAGACGGAGGTGGCCGAAGCCTTCGAGCCATTTGTGAAGGGACGCGGCGGCTCATCGACCATGCCGCAGAAGCGCAATCCGATTTCCTGCGAGATGATCCTCGCAATTGCCAAGGCCGTGCGCTCGGACGCGAGCTTGCTGCTGGACGCTATGGCCGCGGACCACGAGCGGGCGACAGGACCGTGGCATCTCGAATGGATCGCATTGCCGCGCGCGTTCATCGCGACAGCCGGGGCGCTCTATCAGGCGCGCTTCATGCTCGAAGGGCTGATCGTCGATGGCGAGCGTATGCGTCGCAATCTCGACATCACCGGCGGCTTGATCGTCGCGGAGGCCGCCATGATGGCACTGGCGCCGTTTACTGGCCGCGGTGCGGCGCATGACATCGTCTATGACTGCTGCCGCGAAGCGCTGAACAACGGCACGACGCTGCTCGCGCAGTTGGAAAAGCGCGCCGATGTCACGCAGCATTTGGATCGCGCAGCCCTCGCCCGCGTCGTCGATCCCGCGCACTACCTCGGCACGGCCCGCGAGATGGTCGATCGGATGCTGAAGGGGTAGCGTTCAGGCCTGCTCCCGCGGCGGGAACGGCCCCGGCGGATAGTCGACGCGCACGAGATAGAGCCCGCTCGACGGCGCCAGCGCGCCGCAGCGGCTGCGGTCCTTCGCTTCGAGGGCCGCGGCCATCTCGCCGACGGGCCATTTGCCCTCGCCGCCATACTTCAGGCTCCCGACGATCGAGCGCACGTGATGATGCAGGAACGAGCGCGCCGAGGCCTCGATGCGGATCTCGTCGCCCGTGGCCGTCACATCGAGACGATCGAGTGTCTTGACCGGCGATCGTGCCTGGCAGCCCGCCGCGCGGAAGGTCGTGAAATCGTGCTTTCCGAGCAATGCCGGCGCCGCTGCCGTCATCGCTTGTGCATCGAGCGCGCGCGGCACCCACCACACGCGATCGC
Source organism: Pseudomonadota bacterium (assembly GCA_023430315.1). Taxonomy (GTDB): domain Bacteria; phylum Pseudomonadota; class Alphaproteobacteria; order Rhizobiales; family Hyphomicrobiaceae. The sequence continues at coordinate 8,165 of JAEZAW010000188.1, forward strand.
GGTCGAGAGCCGGCGGCGCCCGGCGCGCGAGGATGCGATAGAGATAATGCCGTGCCACGGCGCTGAAGCGCGCGTCGAAGCCACTGCCGATCTCGACACAGTCGAGGATCGTGATGGGCGCCGGCTTGAGGTGAAAATTCACCGCGTCGCGGACCGTATCGGCCGGCCACTCCTTTACGAGATCGAAGTGGGCGACCTGCCCCAGCGCGTGGACGCCGGCATCAGTACGGCCCGCACCACGCACCTCGACACGCTCACCGCCGAGCTTGTGGATCGCATCCGTGAGGGAGCCCTGGACGGATGCCCCATCGGCCTGGATCTGCCAGCCGAGAAAGGGCGTGCCGTCGTACTCGATAGTGATGCGATAGCGGGGCATTGATCCTCGTGTGTCAGGCCGGATCGGCGATGATGCCGGCGCCGCGATAGCCGCCATCGACGGCAACGATCTCACCGGTCACGAAGCTCGCCTGGCTTTCGTCGAGCAGGAAATGAATGACGCTCGCGATCTCGCGCGGCTCCGCGTAGCGCCGCATCGGCGTATGGCGAGCATAGAGCTCGCGATCGGCCGCTGTGTGGATGCTTTTGACCATGGGCGTCTCGACGGGTCCTGGCGCAACGGCATTCACGCGGATGCCATGCGGCGCGAGATCGTTGGCCATGACCTGCGTAAGATTGACCACGGCACCCTTCGAGGCGCCATAGGCAGAGCGCCCCTTGGAGCCTCTGAGGCCCGAGACGGAGGCGACATTCACGATGGCGCCGCGATGCGCCTTCGCCATGTATCGCGCGGCTTCGCGACCAACCAGAAACGTGCCGACCACGTTCACGTCGAGAATCTTGCGGAACAGGTCAGCCGATGTGTCGAAGACGTGCTTGTCGGCGGCAATGCCCGCCGAATTCACGACGCCATCGATGCGGCCGAACTTCGCGGCGACTGCTGTGACGATATCTGCGACTTGCGCCTCATTTGTTACATCGAGCTCACGGACCAGCACGCGGCCGTCGGCTTGATTGGCTCCGATCTCAGCCAATCCCTTGGCATGAACATCGACGGCCGCGACACACCATCCGCGCTCGAGTAGGAGCGCGACAGTAGCCTGTCCGATGCCGGAGCCAGCACCTGTAATGATGGCGACCGGCCTGTCGCCCGTTTCCTGCCCTGCCATTTTTGAAGCCTCGTCAGCCCGGTTTGAAACAAACGCCTTCAATGAGCTACGAGTTGGAGCGCAAATCAAGCGCGGCGGCTCGGATTGCCTAAGAACACAGTCTCGGAGAGCGTCGCGACCTCACGAGCGGCACGCTCGGTTGAGCATGAGTACGGCTATGAACCCGGTGAGCGATGCGGCGCTCGCCAGCCACAACGCGCCTATGGGTTCGAAGCGGGAAATGATCGTCGCGAAAATGATCGGCGCCATGGCATTGACGATGTTCTGCGGCAACATCATGCGGCCGAGATAGGTTCCATACTCGCGCACGCCGAACAGCGTCAGTGGCAGCGTATTGCGGGCGATGGCGTAGAAGCCGTGGCCGAGTCCGAGGCAGATCGAGAAGGCCGCCGCGGTCACGACGGAACCGCCAAAGGGCAGGATGAGGAAGAAGCTGGTGCAGCTCAGGCCGCCCGACATGAGCGCTGTCGAGAGAATGGAGTGACGGCCGCCGAGCATGAGCTCGCCGAAGCGCGCCAAGGCTTGCGATGGCCCGACCATGGCCCAGATGCCGACAGCCGCCGCCGCACTGAGGCCCATGCTCTTGAAGACATCGATGACCTGAATGTAGAGACCCCAGACGATGAGGCCCTCCGCGCACGACCAGACGGTCAGCATGACGAAGGCCATGAACCGCTTGTCCGGCGGCAACAGCCCGTCGATGCTGCGATCGCTCGACGCGCTCCGCGCGGGCGTGTGATCGGGCGCGTCCCGCCGCAGAATGAGTGCGTGGATCGGTACACACACGAGCAAATGCAGCAGCGCATGGAACAGGTAGGCATTGCGCCAGCCAATGCTGCCGATGAGAAAGGCATTGAGCGGCAGGAAGACCGTGCCGGTAAGTCCGTTGATCAGCATGAGACCGGTGATCGCCTGCCGCGCATTGCTGCCGACGATCTGGACCAGGCCGACGAGCGCGGTATTCGCGAGCATCATCGGCATTGCCAGCCCAACGAGCACCCAGGCCAGTAGATAACTGGCGACCCCTTGGGCGTGCGCGATGGCGATCATCGCGAGCGAGGCCAGCAGCGAGCCAGTGATCATGACCGAACGGGCGCCATTCCGGTCAGCGTACCGGCCGACCCGCGTCGCAATGACACCGCTGGCGAGCAGCATGATCGTGATGCCGCTGAACACCACTTCGCGCGAGAGCTTCAGTTCCTCGCCGATGAATGTGCCGAAGATGGTGAGCGTGGAGAACGTCGACCCCCAGCCGATGATCTGCGTGACGCCGAGCCCCGCAATGGCAGTGAGGACACGGCGCTTCTCGACGGGCGCAGATTGCGTGGCTTCGGACGTCAAGACGAGGAGTGCCCCAGGAAAGTATGCAGTACGGCAGTCTCAGCGCCACGATCGCGTTCGATCGCGGCTCATTAGGCCGGCATTGTGGCCTTGCGGGATGGAATCGTCAGGTCTCTAGTGAAGACCGACGCAGCGATTGCCGGCGTGCAAACTAGTGGATTCTCGCGAGACTGTCTTCGAGCAGGCGGTCATGCCCGCCATGCACGCTCACAGCTGTATTTCTGCCATTCTGGAGCGCGTTCAGGACGAGCGGCGGGCCGCAGCGGGCTCGTCTCCGACTGCTGCGCGCGGCGCTGAACGCGCGGCTTCCCGCGCGGCCTCCCACAGCGAACGCATGCGGGCGCCAAGCTGATCCGATTTTTCGGAAAAGAGGATCTGGGCCTTAGGCAAGGCATCCGACCGCAGCGCACCATGGCGCGCGACGCAGTGCCGAGCGAGCGCCCGGCGATCGACCACCGCGAGCGCTTGCCCCTCCGCGCCGGCCAGCACGTTTTCGAGGAGCGCGATATCATGATCGTGGCCGAGCAGATCGGCGACGAGCTTTGCCGCGGCGGCGCGGGCGAGACACGCTTCGGGCCACGCCTGCTGGATGAGGATCATCTGCCGCCAATAGGCCTGCGCCGCCTTACGCAGATCGTGCAGCGCCTCGGCGTCGTCCGGGAGCTCGAGCACACGTGCGAGGGCTTTGCGGCCTGCCCGGTGGCTTTTCGTCAGGCCGGCCACGATCGTCTCAAAGCTCGCGGGATGCAGAGCGATCTCGGCGATTTCGTGCCGCATGGCCGCGATTTCGCGAAGCGCCTCCGCTACATTGTGCCGGGGATCGCCGGAGCCATTCGCCACAACAGGCGTGGCATCGATGATCGCGAGCAGGTGCCCCGCGGCCTTGGCCAGCGGCGGTTTCGCATCCGAAAGACCATTCAACAGGCGGCGCACGACATCGCGGTCACGGGCCGCCGACAAACTCCGGGCGATATCCCGCAGTCGCGCATTGGCCTCGCGGAACTTCGCGTCGCCAAGGCCTGGACGAACAAGGCGAAGCAGCGCACGCGTCCGCTTCAAGCTCTTGCGGGCCTCGTGCACGCTGGTCTCAAGATCGGACCCGCCTTCGAGCCGGGCAGCCGCATTCCCGAGCTGCTCGCCCGCAATACGACGCACGCCCTTCGCGAGCGGCTCCTTCAACTTCAATCGATACGCCATGGAGGCCCTTATTGAGACGCTTAACCAATTTCGGCGCTTGGCTTGTCACAAACAAGTCATATGAGCACCGAAATCTGCCTCTCAGGGCATAACGGCGTTGGCGGAATTTCGTTCGGCTGCTTAGGCACGGCGGACCTGATCAGCCCAGCTAAGCCACTGACTCACCCGAATTTCTGGCTCGGGATGGTTAAAAAAATCCGTGATGACCGCAACACTGTCGGCGCCGGCCGCCAGCACATCGGGCGCGCGATCCGGCGTAATCCCCCCAATGGCACACAGCGGTAGGTCACCGACTTTCTGCTTCCACGCGCGCACGCGCTCGAGGCCCTGCGGCGCCCACTTCATGACCTTGAGCTTCGTCTCCCAGACAGGCCCGAGCGCCACGTAATCCGGCTCCACCGCGAGCGCAATCGCAAGCTCCGCCTCGTCATGGGTCGAGATGCCGAGCCGCGCGCCAGCAGCCTTGATCGTCGCCACGTCGGCGCCGACGAGATCCTCCTGCCCGAGATGGATGAAATCCGCGCCGACATCGATCGCCGCCTGCCAGTGATCGTTCACGATGAGCTGGCAGCCGTGCGCAATGCACAGCTCGAGGCTTCCAGCGATCTCGCGCCGGATCTCGCGCGGATCCTCGCCCTTGTAGCGAAGCTGCAAGGTTCTGACGCCAAGCGGCACCAACCGGCGCGCCCAGGCGGTATCAGGAACGATTGGGTAGAAGACGTCCAGCACCGCAGACGCAGGCATATGCCGCTCACTCACTTGAGATCGAAGAACGGCGTTCCCGCCACTGGCGTCGACGGCGCAGCCATATCGCGCACTTCCATCATGCCAGCGACGAACGCCGTGCGGCCCGCACGAATAGCCGCGCCAAAGGCTTCAGCCATGGCTACGGGATCGCCCGCCTTGGCGACGGCTGTGTTGAGCAACACCGCGTCGAAGCCCATTTCCATGGCCTGTGCGGCATGGCTTGGCGCACCCATGCCGGCGTCGGCGACCAGCGGCACGCCGGGAAAATAATTGCGCAGCGTGCGCAAGGCATAAGGGTTGGCGAGACCGCGGCCCGTACCGATCGGCGCACCCCACGGCATCAGCAGCTCACAGCCCGCCGCGAGCAGGCGCTCGGCCGCGCCGAGATCCTCGGTCGTGTAGGGAAAGACCTTGAAGCCTTCTCGAACGAGCACACCCGCCGCCTCGACCAGTCCAAACAGGTCCGGCGCCAGCGTATCGTCGTTGGCGATGACCTCGAGCTTGACCCAGTCCGTATCGAAGAGCTCGCGCGCCATCTCGGCCGTGGCAATGGCCTCGCGGACGGTGCGGCAGCCGGCCGTATTGGGCAGCACGCGCACGCCGAGGCCGGCAATCATGTCCCAGAACTGCTGGCCACCCTTCTCGCGCGCGCCCTCGCGACGGACCGACACGGTGACGACATCGACGCCGGCAGCCTTGACGGCGCGCTCGAGGACCTGCGGCGAGGGATATTGGGCCGTGCCGAGAAAGAGGCGCGAGTCGAGCCGCGTGCCATAGACCTCCAGGCCGTCGGGCTTCCCTGCCGGCCGCGCAGCACTTGGTTTCGTGTTGCTCATCGTATCAGTCATTATCCGCCCTGCCTTGGCGAGACGATTTCGATGGTATCGCCGCCCGTCAGCTCGACCGTATCGCGTTTGCGGAGGGGAACGAAGTCGCCGTTGCGTGCTGTCGCAACCTTGGCATCGCCGTAGCCAAGCTCGACCAGCAGCTCAGCGAGCGTTCGCGCCCGTGTCCGGGCTCGCTCGCCGTTGACCACTACCTCCAGAACCGCATTCATTCCGAGCATCAGTTTCTGCCTGCCATCGCCCGTCGTGGGCGCTCAATGCCGGTGCCGAGAATACACGTTCGCCCGATCAGGGGAAAACGAGCCTCACGGTTAATATAAGGTCAACGCCTGCCCGAGAGCGCCGAGGCTGCGATGCGCTGGACGCATGTCGCCAGCCGGGCGGCACGCCGGTTAGCCAGTTCTTACCAGAAATGAAAGCGTTTTATTCAAACGCACTCCAGGCACGGCCCGGTTTCTTGACGCCTTTATGGGAAACTCGTTTCCACGGGGAGGCCTCCCGTCGGGGCGCAAGCTGCGTCCGACGAGGCGCGCGAAAGCGTTCCGAGGCCGGAACTGGAGAGATGACAATGCGCATGCCGAGTACGACGGTCATTCTGCTCAATGGTGCCGTGGCGCTGATCGCTGTGGCCTCCGTCGTGGCTATGGGCCGTTCGATGATCGGCACCGATGCCGAGTCGTGCCGCGTGCGCTACGACAATGCCGTGCAGTGGACCCTCCTGCGCGACGATGGCCAGCTCCTGACCACTTCAGACCTCCAGGCCCGACTCGGCGCCACCGACTGGGGTCTCATGGACCACGTGAGCGTGGTGAAGGTCGACCGTGGCAGCGCTCTTGCCGTGGACCTTGCAGGCGGGCGCCCAGCGGCGCAATCGCATGGTGCCGGCTTCGAGTGGGGACCCCAATCCGCCGAGCGCGTCGTCGCGGCTTGTGCGTCCTACGCCTTCAAGCTCGACCCGAAATTCGACTTCGCCGCTGGCGGACGACTGCCCGGCCTACTCGGCGGTCCGACGGGCAGCGATCGCAAGGCGCCCGAGGCCTTCTCGGCCCGGCTCGGCTGGAATGACAAAGGCCAACTCGACGTCCACGCCCAGTTGATGGGTTCATGGCGGCCCATCGCTAACAACCGCGAGGCAGGTGAATTGCCGCGCGGCCGTTGGGTCGCCGTCGATGAGGAGATCATCCTCAACACGCCCGGCCAGAGCAATGGCGTTCTCCGGGTTTGGCTCGATGGCAAGCTGCGCTTCGAGAGCCACAACGTCGCCTTCCGCACGGATGCGGGATCGGCCGTCCGCGGCGTCCTCGCCGAAGTCGCCTACACGCGCCAGCCGAGTGCACGCGAGGCCACGCCCCCCGTCCTGGTAACGCCCTTCGAATTCCGCTGGTAGCCGACTGCGATCTCAGCGCTTCGGCTTGCCGCCGGCGATCAGATTCAGCAGGTGCAATTCGCGCTTCGTGATCAGGTCCGGGATGATCTTCCCCGTCTCGGCCATATGCGGGCTCGCGCGGTGCGCATCGACGGCCGCCTGATCCTTGTAGATCTCGTAAACGGCAAAGTTTGCTGGGTTCTTCGGATCCTGGACCACGTCGAACTGCAGGCACCCCGGCTCCCGCTCGAGGCATCGCGTGGCGTGACCGACAATCGCCTCCTTGAAGGCGTCGATCTTGTCCGCCTTGGCTTCGAAATGGACGATGATTGCGAGCATGGTGCTTCCTCCGGGTCTCGTCTATTTCTTCGAACGATCGCTCAGGCGACCGTCAGTTTCTGCAGCGAGATGAGCTCGCCGATTCCCTTTCGTGCCAGCCCCATGAGCTGGTCGAATGCTTCCTGATTGAAAGGTGTCGTCTCTGCAGTGCCCTGAATCTCGACGATACCGCCGCTGCCCGTCATGACGAAGTTTGCGTCGGCGTCGGCCTCGGAGTCCTCGGCGTAGTCGAGATCCAGAACCGGCGAGCCGGCATAGAGTCCTGCCGAGACCGCGGCGACCTGATCGCGCAGTACGCCATCCTTGACCATGTCGCGCGCGCGCATCCAGGCGATGCAGTCATGCAGCGCCACCCAGGCGCCGGTGATCGCCGCCGTACGCGTGCCGCCATCGGCCTGGATGACATCGCAGTCGACGGAGATCTGCTTCTCGCCGAGCTTCGGGAGATCGATGACGGCGCGCAGGGAGCGTCCGATGAGGCGCTGGATCTCCTGCGTACGGCCGGAAGGATGGCCGGTCGTGACCTCGCGTCGCGTGCGCTCGCGCGTCGCGCGCGGCAGCATCCCGTATTCGGCCGTCACCCAGCCGCGCCCCTGCCCCTTGAGCCAGGGCGGCACGCGCTCCTCGAGGCTCGCCATGCACAGTACCTGTGTGTTGCCGAACTTGATGAGGCACGAGCCTTCCGCGTGCACCGATACTGCGCGCTCGATCGAGACACGCCTGAGTTCATCGGGCTTTCGCTTGGACGGGCGCATGGGGCTCCTGACAGGTGGCAAGATGGTGGGTGCGGACGACTTTCCGAAAAGTGCGCCAAGCTACGCAACACTCCACGGCAGATCAACAGACTAATGCAGTCCTGGACGCGGCCGCCACGCCTCGTCGCGAAAACGCATAGGGGAACCGAGTATCGTGCAGTGCACACGTCGCCGAATAAGGGCCTGCACAGTCGGGATCGCGCGGCTATGATGGGCCAACTTTCCGTTCACCCGCGACGGCGGACCGATACGGCTTGAAATTGCGAGGGATAGCTTCGAGGCGATGCAGCCCGATATTCTCGAACTGCGCGACTTCTACGATTGCCCGCTCGGCTCCCTGGTCCGCAGGGTTCTCTCGCAGCGCATCCGCGCGCGCTGGCCGAGGCTGCCCGGCGCCACGCTGATCGGCGTCGGATACGCCGCGCCGTACCTCGGCTCCTTCCGCAGCGAGGTCGGGCGCGTCGGCGCTCTCATGCCGGCAACGCAGGGCGCCATCATGTGGCCGTCGAGCGGTGGTGTGTGCACGGCCCTCTACGAGGAGGAGCTGCTGCCGCTGCCCGACGCGAGCGTCGACAATCTCCTCGTCGTGCATTGCCTCGAAGGAAGTGGCCAGGTCAGCAAGCTGCTGCGCGAGTTCTGGCGCGTGCTCAAACCCGAGGGCCGCCTCCTCATTGTCGTGCCGAACCGCCGCGGCGTGTGGGCGCGCGTGGATACGACGCCTTTCGGACACGGCCAGCCTTACAGCCCGCGCCAGCTCGAGCGCGCGCTGAAGGACGCGCTCCTCTTGCCCGTCGACTGGAGCAATGCGCTCTTCATGCCACCCGTCGACCGTGCTTTCGTGCGGCGCACGGGCCTCGCGATGGAGCGGATCGGCTCGCGTGCATGGCCCGTCTTTGCTGGCGTCATCATCGTCGAGGCGCGGAAAGAGCTGGCGTCACCTGTCGGCACCGGGGCCAAAGCGCGGCGACTGCCACAGCTCGTACCATTGCGCGGCGCGACACGATCGAGCGCCGAAGCGCTCGACCACAAGCGTGACGGACGCTGAGGCGTCAGACAGTGATGCGCTGAGCGTTCTGCTCGACCCAGCGGGCGATGCGGATAAGGCGCGCTTCGTCGCGACGCAGACCAATGAGCTGCACGCCGCAAGGGAGGCCCCCGATCGTCATCAGCGGCAGGCTGATGCAGGGAACGCCGAGCAGCGTCCACATGCCGTTGTAGATCGCATTACCGGTCGAGCCGAGGCCCTTTGGCGCCGGTCCCGGCGATGAGAGCGTGAGGATCGCTGAGTGCCGCGCGAGTAAATCTTCGACTGCAGCGTAGGCACGATCACGCGCGTGCAATCCTTCGATGTACGCGCGCCCGAGCACAGTTTCGCCATAGCGAATGCGCTCGGCAAGGCTCGGAGAAATCCCATCCGGAGAGGCTGCGAGGAGCGGGCCGTAGTAAACAGCCTTTTCCGCCTCCATGACATTACTGTGGTGCTTAACGATGCCATCGAACTCGGGCATCTCAACAGAGGTCACGCGATCACCGAGCGCCTTGGCGAAGCGCTCGATACCCTCCTTCGCAGCAGGCTCCGCGACCTCCCAGGCCGGCGAGCGGAAGAAGGCGAGGCTCGGCGTTACCGATGGCCCCTCGGCAAGCGCACTCGCAAGGTTGGCGCGCGGGCGGTTGTAGCTCACCTCGTCGGCGGAGTCGTACGCGCCGATGGCGTCCACGCCGAGCGCCAGATCCTCGAGACTGCGGCCATATACGCCGACCGTATCGAGCGTATGCGACTGCATGGTCACGCCCACGCGTGAGATGAGTCCGATCGTCGGCTTGATGCCGTAGACGCCGCAGTAGGACGCCGGACGGATCACCGAGCCACCGGTCTGCGTGCCGAGCGCGAGCGGCACCATCCCGCAGGCCACCGCCGCGGCCGAGCCCGAGGACGAGCCGCCGGGCGTGTGCTCGAGGTTGTGCGGGTTGTGCGTCTTGTTGGGAACGTGCGTCGCAAGCTCGGTCGTGACGGTCTTGCCCATGATGATGGCACCCGCACTGCGAAGCTGGGCGATGCAGCCGGCATCATGCTCGGGCTGATGATCCTTGAAGTACGCGCAGCCGTTTTGCGTCGGCATATCGGCCGTGGCGATGATGTCCTTGATACCGACAGGGACGCCATTCAGTGGGCCGGGCGCACGGCCTTCGCGACGGCGCTCGTCGGCAGCGCGTGCCGCGGCAAGCACGTATTCGGGATCGAGGTGGACCCAGGCTTTGACGTCGGCCTCACGCTCGGCAACGCGCGCGATGAAGGCTTCGGCATAGGCGAGCGCGGTCAACTCGCCAGCTTTCATGCGGGCAGAGGCTTCGGCAGCAGTGAGATCGGCAAGCTTGGTCATCAGTGCGGCTCCGTCGGCGCTGATTTGCGCATGGCTTCGGCAAGAATGCGTGCAACGTGGCGGGCGGATCGGCCCGTGCCGTCATGAATCTGGTGGCGGCAGGAGAAGCCGTCGGCAGCGATCGTCGTCTCGGGTGCTGCCTTTCGCACGGCGGGCAGCAGGGACAGCTCACCCATGGCCATAGAGGTCTCGTAAGTCTCAGCGCGATAACCGAAGGCACCAGCCATGCCGCAGCAGCTTGACTCAACTGTTTCGACTTTCAGTCCATCGACGAGCTTCAAAGCCTTGCCGACGGCATCGAACTCACCAAACGATTTCTGATGGCAGTGGCCGTGCAGGAGAACAGTGCCATCGGACTTCGCAACCGGTCCGCCAATGCGGCCTGCAGCAACTTCTTCCGCGAGAAAAGTCTCGAAAAGGCGCGCCTGCTCGCCGATGAGCGCGGCTTCGTCACCGAGCCCCATGCCTTGCATCTCATCCTTGAGCGTGAGCAGGCATGACGGCTCGAGCCCGACGATCGGCACGCCACGCTTGGCTAGCGGCAGCAGGGCTTTGATCAGACGCCGCGCTTCAGCCTTGGCCTCATCCACGAGACCGGCGGAGAGGAACGTGCGCCCGCAACAGAGCGGACGCGGCTTCGCGATGCCCATCATGAGCACGGAGGCGTAGTGCCATTTCGGGCCTTCGTCGGCTCCGGGCACGACCACGCGATAGCCGAGGCGGGATAGCACTTCCGCGGCATCGCGGAGATTGTCGGGCTCGAAGTGCGTGTTGAACGTGTCGGCGAACAGCGCGACCTCGCGGCCGTCTGCCGGCCCCATGGGCGCATCCTGCCGAAAGATATCGCGACGCCATTGCGGCAATGGCCGCTTTGCCGAGAACCCTGCGAGCCACTCGCCGAGGCGCGGGGCACCTGGAATGACCTCGCGCAGATTGAGCAGGAATGAGGCTTTCGACGCCGCACCCGCATAGCGCGGCAGATAGGCGACGAGCCGATCGTGCAGCAAGAGCCCGTACTTCTTGTTCCGCGCCGCCAGCACCTCGATCTTCATGCGGGCCATGTCGACACCGGTCGGACACTCGCGGCGGCAGCCCTTGCAGGAAACGCAGAGTTTCAGCGTTTCCATCATCTCGTCGCTGGCGAAAGCATCCGGCCCGAGTTGCCCTGAGATGGCGAGACGCAGCGTATTCGCACGCCCGCGCGTGACGTGCTGCTCCTCCATGGTCACGCGATAGCTCGGGCACATGACGGCACCGGCGAGCTTGCGGCACTCGCCATTGTTGTTGCACATCTCGACGGCGCCCTGGAAGCCGCCACCGGCGCCGGGCCATGCCGACCAGTCGAGCGCGGGCTGGAAATCGGCGACCGCATAGTCCGGCTTGTAGCGGAAAAGCGTGCGGTCGTTCATGCGCGGCGGGCGCACGATCTTGCCGGGATTCATGAGGCCCGCAGGATCGAAGCGATCCTTGACCTCCTCGAAAATCTCGACGGTCTTGCGCCCGTACATCATCTCATGAAACTCGGAACGCACGAGGCCATCGCCGTGCTCACCCGAGTGCGCGCCTTTGTACTCCTTGACCATGGCGAACGCCTCTTCGGCGATCACGCGCATGGTGGCGGCGTCCTTTTCGAGCTTGAGATTGAGCACCGGGCGCACGTGCAGGCAGCCGACCGACGCGTGCGCGTACCACGTGCCCTTCGTGCCGTGCTTCTCGAAGACGGCGGTGAGGCGCTCCGTATAGTCCGCGAGATGCTCGAGCGGGACAGCGCAGTCCTCGATGAAAGAGACGGGCTTTCCCTCCGTCTTCATGCTCATCATGATGTTGAGACCGGCCGCGCGCACACTCCAGACCGCCGCTTGCTCAGCTGCATTCGTGATCTTCACGACAGCGCCCGGAAATCCGAGATCACCCATCAGCTCGTCGAGGCGGTCGAGACGGCGCAGGTTCTCGGCCTGGTCGTCCTCCGCGAACTCGACCAGCAGCAGAGCGTCGGGCTTGCCGCGGACGTGCGCTTCCATGACGGGCCGGAACATCGCGATATCGCGCGCGAGTTCGATCAGCGTGCGATCGACGACCTCGACGGCCACCGGTCCGAGCTTGACGATGTGCTGCGGGGCTTCCATAGCGGCGCGGAAGGTCGGGAAGTGGCAGATGCCCAGCGCCTTGTTCTTCGGCTGCGGCCAGAGCTTGAGCTTCACGCGCTCGCTGAGTGCGAGCGTACCCTCCGAGCCGCAGAGCAGCGTCGCAAGATTGATCGGCGCATTCCGCGGTAGCAGCGCATCGATGAGATAACCGCCGACACGGCGCGACACGCCGGGGAAGGCGCCACGGATATGGTCCTGCTCGCGGGCGCCGAGCGTCACGAGATCGCGCGCCAGCGCACCGAAGCTGCCGTTCGCCTTGTCGAAGGTTGCAGCATCGATCTCGCCGAAGCGCGCGGGCGTGCCGTCAGGCAGTAGCGCATCGATCTCCAGCACGTTGTCACGCATGATGCCGTAGCGGATGGAGCGCGTGCCGCAGGAGTTGTTGCCGGTCATGCCGCCGATGGTGGCGCGCGCCGAGGTCGAGACGTCCACGGGGAAGAAGAGGCCCGTCGCCTTGAGCTGGCGGTTCAGCTCATCGAGCGCGATGCCGGGCTCGACGATACAAGTCGCCGCCGCGCGATCGACCTCCAGCACCTTCGTCAGATACTTGGCGAAGTCCACGACCAGGGCGCGCCCGACCGTCTGGCCGGACTGCGAGGTGCCGCCACCACGCGGGAGCAGCGGCACGCCGGCCTCGCGCGCGATCTCGGCCGCGATGCGCACGTCCTCAATGCTCCTCGGAACGACCACGCCGACCGGCTCGATCTGGTAGATCGAGGCATCGGTTGCATAGCGGCCGCGGGAAAAACGGTCGAACAGGACCTCCCCCTCGATCTCGCGGGCGAGCCTGTCCGCAAGCGCGCGATTCGCTGGAACGTGCTGGTTCATGGTCGCTTCCGGGTGGCCTTCTCGGGGGCATTCGGATGGCAGCACATGCCTGACCGCCGCTTTTGCTTGACGGCCCTTCTATGCTGCCTCTATCGCGTGGCATACTGTGGACAAGGCCGCAAGTGCCGCCGTGCCGACCATCGGCCAAACCATCAGGGAGAACCCGTCCGATGTCCAATGAGCCGCGCCGCGCCGGCCGCCATTTCCTGCAGATTCCCGGCCCCTCGCCCGTGCCCGATCGCATCCTTCGCGCCATGGACATGCCCGTCATCGATCATCGCGGGCCGGAGTTCCAGAAGCTCGGCCGACGCGTCCTCGACGGCGTCAAAGGCATCTTCAAGACCAAAGGCCCGGTCGTGATCTTCCCGGCCTCGGGGACCGGCGCCTGGGAAGCCGCGCTCGTCAATGCACTCTCGCCCGGCGACAAAGTGCTGATGTACGAGACGGGCCACTTCGCGACGCTATGGAAGAACATGGCGCTGAAGCTCGGCATCGTGCCGGAGTTCATCGAGACGGACTGGCGCGCGGGTGTCGATGCCAATCGGATCGAGAAACGGCTCAAGGAAGACAAAGCACACGAAATCAAGGCCGTCTGCGTCGTCCACAACGAGACGTCCACGGGCGCGACCTCGCTCATCGGCGAGGTGCGCAAGGCCATCGATGCCGCCGGCCATCCCGCGCTGCTCATGGTCGATACGATCTCGGGCCTCGCCTCGGCCGACTACCGCCATGACGAGTGGGGCGTCGACATCACCGTATCGGGCTCGCAGAAGGGCTTGATGCTGCCGCCCGGCATTTCCTTCAATGCCATCTCGGACAAGGCGCTCGCCGCCGCCAAGGCCTCGAAGACGCCGAAGCTCTTCTGGTCCTGGGAGGAAATGCTCCCGCATAACAAGAACGGCTATTTCCCCTACACGCCGGCGACGAACCTGCTCTACGGCCTCGCCGAGGCCATCGACATGCTCAACGAGGAAGGGCTCGACAACGTCTTTGCCCGCCACAAACGCCACGGCGAGGCGACCCGGCGCGCCGTCGCGGCATGGGGGCTCGAGAACCTCATCCTCGACGAGCGCCACTTCTCGCCCGTGCTGACGGCCGTCGTGATGCCGGAGGGTCACAATGCGGATACGTTCCGCAAGGTCGCGCTCGACCACTTCGACATCTCGCTCGGCACGGGCCTCTCGAAGGTTGCTGGGAAAGTATTCCGCATCGGTCATCTCGGCGACATCAACGACCTGACGCTCATCGGCACACTGGCCGGCGTGGAGATGGCATTCGGCATTGCCAAGGTGCCGCACAAGGCTGGCGGCGTGGCGGCCGCAATGCAATATCTCGCCGAAACTGCGAAGCCATTTCCGTCATCCTGACTTGAACTTGCCGTGTTCGGATGCCGTAACAGGACCTTGATAGGTTGACTTGGCGCCGCGGAAATCGCGATAGTCGATTCGACAACGGGGCCCCGTTTGGGATGGAGACATGAAGGCAATCTTCGGGATCTCCGGGCTCAGCTTTCGGCAATCCGTCGCCGCGTTTTCGATGCTGATCCTGGTAGCGGTCGTTATGACCGGATTCGCGCTCGCGCAGCAAGGCGCGGCGCCGGCCGAAATGACGACGCGCGCCAAGCAGGCGATCCTGATGGACGCCAACACGGGCGCCATACTCTTTCAGCACAATGCCGACGAGCTGGCGCCGCCAGCGAGCATGAGCAAGCTGATGACGCTTGCCGTGATCTTCCGTGGACTCAAGGAAGGCCGCATCAAGCTCGAGGACGAGATTCTCGTCAGTGAGAACGCGTGGCGCACGGGCGGCGCGCCTTCCGGTACGTCGGCAATGTTCGTGCCGATCAACACGAAAGAGCCCCTGAGCGAAATCCTCAAAGGCATCATCATTCAATCGGGCAATGATGTCTGCATTGCCGTCGCGGAGGCCATGGGAGGCACAGAGGCTTCCTTCGCGAAGATGATGACGGACGAAGCCCGACGGCTCGGCCTCACGAAATCGACGTTCCGGAATGCCACGGGCCTTCATCACCCCGAACATCTCATGACGGCGCGCGAGCTGGCGCTGCTGGCTCGACATCTCATCCAGGATTATCCGGAGCATTACGCGCTCTTCGCCGAGCGCGAGTATCGCTACCGCAAGCACCGCTTCTTCAATCGCAATCCGCTTCTTGGTATGGATCTCGGCGTGGACGGGCTCAAGACCGGCTACATCAAGGAGGCCGGCTACGGCATGGTCGCCTCGGCGAAGCAGGACGGCCGCCGTGTGATCCTCGTGATCAACGGCATGGAGGACGCCCAGGCCCGGCGCAACGAGGCCGTACGCCTCATCGAGTGGGGCTTCAAGGGCTTTGCCGATTTCAAGCTGTTCGATGCGGAAGAAGTCGTCGGTCGCGCGCGCGTGTGGGGCGGCGATCGCATGTACGTGCCGCTCATCGGAGCGGGCGACGTCACGGTGCTGCTGCCCAAGGCGCAATCGGCACAGCGCCTACAGGCTCAGATCATCTACAAGAGCCCGATCAAGGCACCGATCAAGAAGGGCGACGTGATCGCCAAGCTGCGCGTCACGACCGCCTCGCAATCGGTCAACGAGGTGCCGCTTGCAGCCGGCGAGGACGTGCCTGCGGCCGGCACCATGCGGCGCGGCCTTGACACGCTCGTGCATATGGCATTCGGCTGGGTGCTCAGATAGCGCCCACAGCACGCCATGAGCACGCTTCCGAGGAGGGCGCCGTTCATCACCTTCGAAGGTGGCGAGGGCGCCGGCAAAACGACCCAGACACGCCTGCTCGCAGACCGCCTCACGACGGCTGGGACTGCGTGCCTGCTCACGCGCGAACCCGGTGGCGCGCCCTTCGCCGAGGAAATCCGCACGCTGCTGCTGCGCACCGATTTGCCACCACGCAGCGCCATGGCCGAGGCACTGCTGTTCCTTGCCGCGCGCGCAGATCACGTCGCCGAGACGATCATGCCGGCACTCGCTGCAGGCCGGTGGGTGATCAGCGACCGCTTCGCGGATTCGACCTTCGCCTATCAGGGCGCAGCAGGTGGCGTGCCGCACACGACGCTTGCCGAGTTGCACCGCCTCGTGCTCGGCGACTTCCACCCGGACCTCACGCTGGTCCTCGACCTGCCACCCGAGATCGGCCTTGCCCGTGCCGGCGCACGTCTCCAGGGCACGCGCACCTCCGACGGCTTCGAGAGCCGCGCGCTCGCCTACCACGAAGCGCTGCGGCAGGGTTTTCGCGCCATCGCAGCGGACAATCCGGCGCGCTGCGTTCTCATCGATGCCAGTGGCTCGACCGACGATGTCGCCGCGCAGATTTGGGCGGTCGTCGAGGCGCGCCTATCGAGTAATATGGGCTGATGGCACGCAGAGCGACAGCCGTATCCGAGATCGAAGCCCTGCCGGAGGTCGACCGGCTGGAAGGCTTCCCGCATCCGCGCGATACCGTGGAACTCTTCGGTCACGAGACCGCCGAGCGCGAGCTTGCCGCAACCTTTGCGAGCGGGCGGATGCATCACGCCTGGATGCTCAGCGGACCGGCCGGCATCGGCAAGGCCACGCTCGCCTATCGCATCGCCCGCTTCGCGTTGGCACCGCCCGGCGAGCGCACGATCGCGCAAGGCCTCGCCATTCCCGAAAAGAGCATCACAGCCGCGCAGGTCCGTGCGCTGTCGCATCCGGGGCTCGCGATCGTGCGGCGTGCCTACGACACCAAGACCAAACGCTTTCCCGCGACGATCCCGGTCGACGCCGTGCGCGACCTCAAGACCTTTCTCGGCCGCACCGCCGACGAGGGTGCCTGGCGCGTCGTCATCGTCGACAGTGCCGACGAGTTGAATCTCAACGCCGCCAATGCGCTGCTGAAGGCACTGGAGGAGCCACCTAGGCGGACGCTCTTCCTGCTGGTGGTGGCCCAGCCCCAGCGGCTGCTCAGGACGATCCGCTCGCGCTGCCGGACACTTGAGCTTGGCGCGCTCGACGCTTCCAATCTCCGTCGCGCTGCCACCGCCGCGCTCGCTGCTGCTGAAACAGCACCACCTGCCGAAACCGACTGGCGGACGCTCGAAAACCTCGCCGAGGGTAGCGTCCGCCGTCTGCTCGAATTGTCGGCAACGGACGGCCTCAGTCTCTACCGGCGGATCGAGACGCTCATCCAGGGCCTGCCGCGGATCGACTGGCAGCTCGCCCACTCGCTCGGCGAAGAGCTCGGCAGTACGGCCGCCGACGCCCGTTTCACACTTTTCTTCGATCTTCTTCTGGGGCTTATCGGGCGCCTCGTCAGGGCCGGGGCAGCCGGGACCGGCAATGCGGACGATATGGCACTGTCCCGTAAGCTTATTCCCGCGGGCAGGCTTGCCTCATGGGCCGAGCTGTGGGAAACCATCGTCCGCGACAAGGCCGAGACGCTGGCGCTCAACCTCGACCGCAGGATGCTGATCCTCGATACGCTGGCCCGCCTGCAGCGGACCGCCGAGGCGGCCTGAAGCATTCATACCAGCGCCCGATAGCAAGAAAGTCGCCCTCCGCAGGATGTCTAATGCCCGCGGCAAGGCCCACGGAGCATTGATCACATGAGCGGGCGCACGTCCTTCTACGTTACGACGCCGATCTATTACCCCAATGGCGAGCCGCACTTCGGCCACGCCTATACGTCGATCGCGTGCGACGTGATGGCCCGCTTTGCCCGCCTCGACGGCCGCCAGGTCTTCTTTCTGACGGGCACGGACGAGCACGGGCTCAAGATGAAGCAGAGCGCCCTCAAGGAAGGGATCTCGCCGCAGGCGCTGGCCGACCGCAACTCGGCGCGCTTCAAGGAACTGTTCGCGGCGCTCAACATCTCGAACGACGATTTCATCCGCACGACCGAGCCGCGCCACTACGCCGCCTGCCAGGAGCTGTGGCGCCGTATGGCCGACGCCGGCGACATCTACCTCGACAGCTATGCCGGCTGGTACTCTGTGCGCCAGGAG
>JAEZAW010000191.1 GCA_023430315.1 Pseudomonadota bacterium
AGCGGGCGTAACCGGATGGCTAGCCCGGCAGCCAGCCTACTTCAGCAGCTCCACGATCGCATCGCCGAGCTCGGTGCACATGGCCTTGCCGCCCATGTCGCGCGTGCGCACGTCGGTGTCCTTGAGCAGCTTCTCGATGGCTCCGACGATGGCATCGGCGGCATCCTTGTGCCCGAGATGCTCGAGCATCATGGCACCCGACCAGATCTGGCCGATCGGGTTCGAGATGCCCTGCCCGGCGATGTCCGGCGCCGAGCCGTGCACGGGCTCGAACATTGAGGGGAATTCCTTCTCCGGATTGATGTTGCCGCCGGGCGCGATGGCGATGGTGCCGGTCGTGGCGGGGCCGAGGTCCGAGAGGATGTCGCCGAAGAGGTTCGAGCCGACGATGACGTCGAACCAGTGCGGGTTGCGCACGAGATGCGCGGTCAGAATGTCGATGTGATACTGGTCGGTCTTCGCCTTCGGATATTCCTTCGAGATCGCGGCGAAGCGCTCGTCCCAGTAGGGCATGGAGATCGAGATGCCGTTGGATTTCGTGGCGCTGGTGACGTGGTTGCGCGGACGCGTCGCGGCGAGGTCAAAGGCGTAGCGCATGACGCGGTCGCAGCCGCGCTTCGTGAAGATCGCCTGCTGCACGGCCATCTCATAGTCGCTGCCTTCGTACATGCGCCCGCCGACCGAGGAATACTCGCCCTCGTTGTTCTCGCGCACGATGAAGTAGTCGATGTCGCCGGGCTTGCGATCCGCGAGCGGCCCCTTGAGGCCCTCGAAGAGGCGCACGGGACGCAGGTTGATGTACTGCTGGAAGTTGCGCCGGATGGGGATCAGCAGGCCCCAGAGCGAGACGTGATCCGGCACACCGGGAAAGCCGACTGCGCCGAGGTAGATGGCGTCATGGTTGCGGATGCGATCGAGACCATCGTCCGGCATCATCTTGCCGGTCTTCTTGAAGACCTCGCAGGACCAGTCGAAGTGGTCCCACTCGAAGGCGATGTCGAACTTGCGCGCCACGGCCTCGAGCACCTTGATGCCCTCCGGCACGACCTCGTTGCCGATGCCATCGCCGGGAATGACGGCGATCTTGTAGGCGTTCGGCTTTTTGGTGGTGGTGGCCATGGCGTTTCTTCTCCCTCGTGCGTGAAATTCTTGAGCGCCCGCAGGCTTAGCATCTCCGCGCGCCAAACCAAACCCGTCCGTGCCGTGGCGGGTCAGGTATTCGCGCGCCGGTAGAACGCGAGCGAGCCAGCCAGGGTCAATAGCGCCCCGCCGCAGATGCGGTCGAGCCAGAGAGCGCCCGATTGCCTGAGCAGGCGCACAGCCTGGGAGCCGAGCAGCGCATAGGCGAACATGACCAGGAAATCGATTCCCGCGAAGACGAGGGCAAGGGTCACATACTGCGCCACCTGCGGGGCGCTCGGCGCTATGAACTGAGGGAGAAAGGCGGAAACAAACAGGTAGCCCTTGGGGTTGGTTACCGCCACGAGGAAGCTGCGCATAAAGATAGCGCGCGCAGCCCCGCTTCCCGAGGGGATCGCATCAGCGGCCTCGCCGATCGTCCCTCGTGACCTCAGCAGCATCACGCCAAGAAAAGCCAGATAGACCACGCCAACCCACTTCACAACCGAGAACCAGAACTCGGAGGCCGCCAGCAGCGCGCCGAGCCCAAGCGCGGCCGCTCCGACCAGAATGAAATCCGAAAGGACAGCGCCGCCCATGCCAAAGAGCGCCCGCCGCCATCCGAAACGGGAGCCGTTCGCGAGCGCAAGGAGGACGGTCGGTCCCGGCGTCGCGATGGCGATGAACGCCACGACGGCAAAGGCCAGAATGGTTACCTCGTTCATGTTTTCCCCCTGGAATCTGGCAACCTGCCTATCTAACTGAGGTGCAGGCCCCACGCCATCGACATCGCACCTGACAAGCGATACCAAAGCCGCAAACGGGCCATGGCCCGCAGTATCCCCGAAAGCCCAGACCCATGAAGTTCCTCGACCAGGCCAAGATCTATGTCAGCTCCGGCAATGGCGGGGCGGGCTGCGTCAGCTTCCGGCGCGAGAAGTTCATCGAGTTCGGCGGCCCGGACGGTGGTGACGGCGGCAAGGGCGGCGACGTGTGGGCGGAGTGCGTCGAGAATCTGAACACGCTGATCGACTTCCGCTATCAGCAGCACTTCAAGGCCAAGAACGGCATTCCCGGCATGGGCCGCAACCGCACCGGCCCGAGCGGTGACGACTGCATCATCAAGGTGCCGCCGGGCACGGAGATCCTCGCCGAAGACAACGAGACGCTGATCGCCGACATGACCGAGCCCGGCCAGCGCGCCCTCATCGCGCGCGGCGGCAACGGCGGCTTCGGCAATGCGTACTTCAAATCATCCACCAATCAGTCCCCGCGTCACGCCAACCCCGGCCAGCCCGGCGAGGAGCTGACCCTCTGGCTACGCCTGAAGCTCATCGCCGATGCCGGCCTCGTCGGATTGCCGAACGCCGGGAAGTCGACCTTCCTTGCCGCCGTCTCGCGCGCGAAACCTAAGATCGCCGACTATCCCTTCACGACGCTGCATCCGAACTTGGGCGTCGTGCGCGCGGGCGATGTCGATTTCGTGCTCGCGGACATCCCCGGTCTCATCGAGGGTGCGCATGAAGGCGCGGGGCTCGGCACGCGTTTCCT
>JAEZAW010000211.1 GCA_023430315.1 Pseudomonadota bacterium
TTGACACGCTCTTGCATGATCAGGCTCCTCTCATCTCGGCGGCGGCGTCCATGACGGCGCGTACGATCTTGTCATAACCCGTGCACCGGCAGAGATTGCCGGCGAGCCAGTAGCGGACCTGGGTTTCTGTGGGGTCGGGGTTCTTGGCGAGGAGCGCCTTGGCGGCAATGAGCACGCCTGGCGTACAGATCCCGCACTGCAGAGCCGCGTGCTCCAGGAACTTGCGCTGCAGCGGATGCAGCTCGTCGCCCTGTGCCATGCCCTCGATCGTCTCGACCTTCTTGCCTTCGGCTTCGACGCCGAGGACGAGGCACGAGCACACGAGGCGTCCGTCGATCAGGACGCTGCACGCGCCGCAGTCGCCGGACGAGCAGCCTTCCTTGGCACCGATCAGGTCGAGTTCGTCGCGCAGGCAATCCAACAGCGTCTGCTCGCTGTCGCAAAGATACTCGACGGGATCACCATTGACGGTGGTCGTTACATGATGCTTGGCCATCTCAAACCTTTCTTGCACGCTCGAGCGCGATCTTCGCAGTCCTGACGGCGAGGGTGCCCGCAACGTCGATGCGGAACTCCACGGTGCCGCGCTTATCATCGATGGGCTTGCAGGCCGCCCGGGCGGCTGCTGCCATCTTGGCGAGCGCCGCGTCATCGACCTTGGTGCCGATGAGCGCCTTGCCGGCGTCCTCGACCAGCAGCGGACGCGCCGCCACGGCGCCGAGCGAAACGCGGGCTGCCGTGCAGGTCCCGCTGTCGTCGAGCGCCAGAGCGACGCCGCAACCGACGACTGCAATGTCCATTTCCGTGCGCGGGATGAAGCGCAGGTAGGCGTCGCCGCCGTGCTTCGGCCGTGCCGGGATCTTGAAGGAGACGATGAACTCACCGCCCGTCAGCGCCAGCTTGCGCGGCGCGAGCATGATGTCCTCGACGGGCAGCGTGCGCGTGCCCTTGGGGCCAGCGATGGTTGCGACGGCGCCCGCAGCGATCAGACCGGGCACGCTGTCGGCCGCAGGAGAGCCATTGCAGAGGTTGCCACCGAGGGACGCGCGGCCCTGCACCTGGGTCGAGCCGATCAGGTTCGCGGCTTCGACGAGCCCGGGCCAGTCCTTGGAAAGCGTCGGATGCTCTTTGAGTTCAGCGCCGGTGACTGCGGCACCGATCGTGTAGCCGCTGGCGTCCTTGGTGATCTTGCGGGTCGCCTCGATGCCCTTGATGTCCACAACTACGTCGGGGCTCAGGACGCGGGCCTTCATCTGCACCAGGAGGTCGGTGCCTCCGGCGAGCACCCGTGCCCCCTGACCGGCCAGAAGGGCTGTCGCCGCTTCGACCGTCGTCGGTTTCTCATATCTCATGCCGTGTTTGCCTCGTGCGTTCGCTCGCCTGAATTGATCCTGAGTTGAATTGGGCCGCCGCGCGAGGGCCTGCCGGCCGCAAAGGTGGCTTTGCCCGGCAGCCGGCGCAGGGAGAGCGCAGGTACGTTACTATTCCAACCCGCCAAGCCCCAGCTTGGCAAGGGCCGATGTCACAACGGAGGCATACCAAGCCGCCGGTTCTTGGCCGGACGGCCCGATTCGGCCAAGGAAACGGCAGCAATAGCCCAAAACTCGACCTGCCTGGGTGCTGCCCTCGATGACTGACAAATAGGCTACAGATTATCTGAGACGGTATTACGATCGCGCTCACCCCATTCGAGGGGAACAGCTTGGCGCGAGCGACGGGCAGACGAGCGATGACATCGAGCACCACGACAAAGACAGGCGCCGGCAATTTCTTCGAGATGTTTCGGGTCGGCCAGGTGGTTGCCCACGCGACGCCACGCACGATCACTGAGGGTGATGTGGCGGTTTATCAGGGCCTTTATGGCAGCCGGTTTGCGGTCCAGTCCTCGGCACCCTTCGCGCGCGCTATCGGATACCCGACTGCTCCGGTCGACGATCTGATCGTATTCCACGTGATCCTCGGGAAAACCGTGCCCGACATCTCGCTCAATGCGATCGCGAACCTCGGCTATGCGGACTGCCGTTTTCTCGCGCCCGTCTATCCCGGCGATACGCTGAGCGCGACCTCGGAGGTGCTGGGCCTGCGCGAGAATTCGAGCGGCGATTCGGGCATCGTCTACGTCCGCACGAACGGCGTGAACCAGGACGGCGTGACCGTGCTCACGTACGCCCGCTGGGTCATGGTGCGGAAGCGCGACAAGTCCGCCCCGGCGCCGACGCCCGCAGTCCCGAAGCTCCCCGAAGCCGTGACGGCCGACCAGCTCGGCGCGGCCGTGCCGGCGCTGCATATTCCCTCGTGGGACAAGACGCTCGCGGGCTCGGCACACTTCTGGAACGACTATTCGGTCGGCGAGAAGATCGACCACGTCGACGGCATGACCATCGAGGAAGCGGAGCACCAGATCGCGACGCGCCTCTACCAGAACACCGCGCGCGTGCATTTCAACCAGCATATCGAGGGCCAGGGCCGTTTCGGTCGGCGGCTGGTCTATGGCGGCGTGGTGATCTCGCTGGCGCGGGCGCTGTCGTTCAATGGCCTCGCCAATGCCTTCCATATCGCCGCGATCAACGGCGGACGGCATGTCGCGCCGGCCTTCGCCGGCGACACCGTCCATGCGTGGTCGGAAGTGCTCGACAAGGCGGAGGTGCCGGGACGCAGCGACGTCGGCGCGCTGCGACTGCGGCTCGTGGGCGTCAAGGATCTGGCGCCCGGCTCGTTCACGCTGGAGACTGCGCCCGGCAAATACGCGCCGGGCGTCATCCTCGATCTCGACTATTGGGCGCTGCTGCCGCGGGCGTGATCAAGCCCACCAGCGCTCCGGCACGGGGAAGCGGCCTGCGGCGCTCTCGATGACCTGCGCGGCGCGGAACAGCGTCCCCTCGTCGAACGGCTTGCCGATGAGCTGCAGGCCCATGGGCGTGCCCTCGCCCGAGAGGCCCGCCGGCACCGAAATGCCCGGCAGTCCAGCCATGTTCACGGTCACCGTGAAGATATCTTCGAGGTACATCGCAATGGGGTCGCCGGCCTTCTCGCCGAAGCCGAAAGCGGGCGACGGCGTTGTCGGCGTCAACACCACATCGACATCGCTCCAGGCAGTGTCGAAGTCGCGCTTGATCAACGTGCGGACCTTCTGCGCCTTGAGATAGTAGGCGTCGTAGTAGCCGGCCGAGAGCACGTACGTGCCGATCAGCACGCGTCGCTTGACCTCTTTGCCGAAGCCCGCCGCGCGCGTCGCCTCGTATGTATCGATGAGATCCTTGCCGGGCACGCGCAGGCCATAGCGCACGCCGTCATAGCGCGCGAGGTTCGACGAGCACTCGGCGGGCGCGACGATGTAGTAGGCCGGCAGTGCGTACTTCGTGTGTGGCAGCGAGATGTCGTGGATGGTCGCGCCGGCGTCCTTGAGCCAGGCAATGCCCTTCTGCCAGAGCGCATCCACCTCCGCCGACATGCCGTCGACGCGATATTCCTTCGGCACGCCGACGCGCAGGCCCTTCACGCCGCGTGCAACTTCCGCCTCGTAGTCGGGCACCGGAAGGTCGACGCACGTCGAATCCTTGGCATCAGGCCCTGCCATGTGGCGCAGCATGATCGCGGTATCGCGCACGGTCTTAGCAATTGGGCCGGCCTGATCGAGGGAT
>JAEZAW010000370.1 GCA_023430315.1 Pseudomonadota bacterium
GATCTCGCGGCCGGCTTCCTCGTCGAAATCACGCTCGAGCCGAGCCTCGCCAATCCCGAGCAGCTCGAGCCCGTGCGCTACGCCGTCTTCGATACACGCGCCACGCACCGCCTGAGCGTCGAGCGCAGCCCGGCCGGCGAACTCGTCGCGTCAGCGGAGCCGCTGTGGGCCAACGCGCGACCAAGCCAGCCGCGCGAAAATGCGCGACCGTCGACCGCGAGCTTGTATGCCGGCGTCTATCACGCGGCGTTTTCGCAGGGCATCGAGCCCGAGACGATTATGCAGATCCTGCGTCTGCACGCCTATGAGACCGATTTCCGCCGCCGCGCGCGCCTCTCCGACGAGCTCGAGCTCTTCTTCGATGTGCGTGAGGAAGGGCGCGGCGAGGAGCAACTTGGCGAGCTGCTCTACTCGGCGATTACAGGTGCCGGCGAGAGCCAACGCTTCTTCCGTTTCCGCTCGTCCGACGGCGTCATCGACTTCTACGACGCCGATGGAAACAACTCGCGGAAATTCTTGGTCCGCCAGCCCATTCGCGGTGATGAAGCGCGGCTGACTTCAGGCTTCGGCGTGCGCTATCACCCACTGCTGAATACGCGCAAGCTGCACACGGGCGTCGACTGGGCTGCCCCGATCGGAACACCCATTCTCGCGGCGGGCACCGGCGTTATCGAGGAAGCGGGCCTCAAAGGCCAATACGGCAACTACATCCGCATACGCCATGCGAACGGCTACCAGACGGCCTACGCACACATGAGCCGTTTCGCGCCCGGCGTCGCGGCGGGTGTGAAAGTGCGCCAGAACCAGGTGATCGGCTACTCGGGCAATTCCGGCTTCTCGACGGGTCCGCATCTGCACTACGAGGTGCTCGTCAACAACCAGTTCGTGGATCCGCTCGCAATCCAAGTGCCGCGCGAGCGCCGGCTCACCGGCCGACAGCTCTCGGAATTCCAGAAGGAGCGCGGGCGCATCGAGGAACTCCTGCGGCGCCATCCCGTGCGCGTCGAGCAGATCGCCGGAAGATAGAGCGCGCGTCACATCTCCGAACGGAAAGGCCGAGAAAGCAGGCCTTCGATGGCCGCATCGACACTGAGCGCGCCTTCGATGATGGCATGGACGGCGGCTGCGATCGGCACCTCGATGCCATGCGCGTTGGCACTGCGTACGGCAGCGGCGGCCGTGTAGACACCTTCGGCCGTCGAGTGGAGTTCGGTGAGAGCTTCGGCGAGCGTGCGGCCCTTTCCGAGCAGGCGACCGAGCCGCATGTTACGCGACTGTGGACTGCCACACGTCAACAACAGATCGCCGAGGCCCGAAAGGCCGACGAGCGTGTCAGGATTGGCGCCGAAAGCGGCCCCCAAACGGCGCATCTCGGCGAAGCCACGTGTGACAAGGGCCGCGTGTGCGCTGGCACCGAGACCGCGCCCATCGACAATGCCTGCAGCAATTGCGAGCACGTTTTTCATGGCACCGCCAAAGGCGACGCCGGTCGTGTCGTCCGTCCAGTACAGGCGGAAGTGGCGGCACCCAATCGCGGTGACGAGCGCCTTGCCGATTGCCTCGTCTGCGCAGGCGAGCGTCAGAGCCGTCGGCAGGCCGCGTACGACGTCCTCGGCAAAACCGGGACCGGACAGGACGGCCATGGTGCAGGCCGGCAGCGACTCCGCCAGCACGTCGGTCATCAGCTTCCCTGTGCTCGTCTCGAGCCCTTTGGAGCAGATCACGACGGGCGTTCCGGGCGCTATGTGCGGCGCGAGCGCGAGGGCCATCGCACGCTGTGTCTGTGCGGGTGTGGCGAGCAAAATGGCATCGACTTCAGCGAGACGCGCGAGATCGCTCGTGGCCGTCAACTCGGCATCGAGAGTGAGATCAGGAAGATAAGCCGCGTTCGTGTGACGGGTGTTGATCTCATCCACGACCGAAACATCGCGTGCCCAGAGCAGCGTCTGCCTGCCGGCGAGACGCGCAGCTTCGGCGAGCGCCGTGCCCCAGGCTCCGCCACCGACGACGCCGATACTCTCGATAGAAGCGCTCACGTTTTGCGCTCGTTCGTGCCTTTGACCGACGCACTGCGCGACGGGTCTTCGCCTTCGGAGGTACTGCTCGCGCCGCGCACGGCGCGGGCCTTGGATTTGCGCCTGACGAGGTTTTGGCGCAGCTTCAGGGCGAGACGCGCTTCACGCTTTGCGCGCCTGCTGTCACCGCTATCGCTTTCGCGCTGTCCAGACATCACACTCACCCCATGAGGCCCGCGGCCGTAAGCCTCGCCCTGAGATCGGCTTCTGCCGCGGCGAGACGATCCGCATCCGTCGCCCGCAGTACGAGTTCAGTGCCGTAGAGACGACCGTCGCGGACGAAGGGATAGCTGCCCATGGAAACATCGGGGAAAGCCTTTTGCGCCGCCTCCAGCGGTGCTGCGACTTCGCCCTCGGGCTTCAGCATCTCGATGTTCAGCGAGAGCATCTTGCGCCCTGTCTTAAGCTCCGGCGTTACGGAATCGAGCATGGCCTGCATCACGACGGGAATGCCCGCCATGACAATGACGTTCTCGAGCCGGAAGCCGGGGGCAACCGACACCTTGTTCTTCACGAGGCTCGCGCCATGGGGAATGCGCGCCATGCGCAGGCGGGCCGGCGTCGCCTCGACGCCGCGGCGCGCGTAGTTTTCGAGCATGAGCGCCTTCACCTCGGGGTGATGATCAATCGTCACGCCGAAGGCCTTGGCGATGCTGTCGGCCGTGATGTCGTCGTGAGTCGGCCCGATGCCGCCGGTCGTGAAGACGTACGTGTAGCGCGCACGCAGCTCGTTGACGGCCGAGATGATCTCGTCCTCGAAGTCGCCGACGACGCGCACCTCCTTCAGGCGAATGCCGATCATCGTGCAATGATCGGCAATCGTGCCGATATTCTTATCCTTCGTGCGCCCCGAAAGGATCTCGTCGCCGATCACGAGCAGCGCCGCTGTCACCGTCTCATCGCTTGCGTCGGTCATGGCGCTCTCGTCGCTCCTGGTCGGCTGCGGATCAGCCTGGAATTTGCAGTTGCACAACCTGCCGGCCGCGCTTGATCACAAGACGCCACAACGAAGGGCGGCGCGCGAGGATCTTCTCGAGTTCGACGACCGACTCGGCTTGCTGTTCATTGACCGAGACAATGATGTCGCCGGTTCTGAGGTTGAGCCGATCGGAGACCGATCCCGGACGCACGCTTAGGACGACGGTGCCGGAGGTCTCGTCGAGATCGAGCTCGTCGGCCACATGCGGCAGCAGGTTGGCGATGCGCGCACCGTCGAGCGGATGCTCGCCCGTGAAATTGCGCACGTCGTCCTGCCCGATCGGCGGCGACGGCTCCAGGGGAAGTCGCAGTGATACCGGGCGTCCCTTGCGAATGACGTCGACCTGCACGACCTGCCCGATACCGCGCGTGGCGAGGCGATAGTTGACGGCCCGGGCATCCGTGACTTCGTGGCTATCGACCGTCGTGATCACGTCACCTGGCTCGAGCCCCGCGACCGCGGCGGGGCCGTCCTTGTGCACGCGCGTCACGAGGGCTCCGGACGAGCGGTTGAGGCGCAGGCCCTCGGCGATCTCGCGCGTGATGGAATCGAGGCGCGCCCCGAGCCACGGGCGTTGGATCTTCTTGCCCGTCAGCGCACTGTCCACGTAGAGCCGCACGAGATTAGACGGTATCGCGAAGCCGACGCCGTGCGAGCCGCCGGAGCCCGAATAGATCGCCGTATTGATGCCGATAAGACGGCCGGCCATGTCGACGAGCGCGCCACCGGAGTTGCCTGGATTGATCGCCGCATCGGTCTGGATATAGGACTGGATATCGGCGCGCCCGATCTCGGAACGTCCGAGCGCGGAGATGATGCCGCTCGTCACGGTCTGGCCGACGCCGAAGGGATTGCCGATGGCGAGCACGAGGTCGCCGACTTCGGCGCTGTCGGAGTCCTCGAACTGGAGCGACGGGAATTTCCCGTCACCACCGTCGATCCGCAGGATGGCGATGTCCGTCTTCTCGTCCTGGAGAACGATCCGGGCGTCGAACTCGCGCCGATCCGCGAGCACGACGCGAATCTCCGTGGTCGCGCCGACCTTGACCACGTGCGTGTTGGTCACGATGACGCCGTCGGGCGACACGATCACGCCGGAGCCGAGCGCGCTCTGAACGCGGTCGCGGGACATGCCCATGCGGTCGCGGAAGAAGTCGCGAAAGAGATCGCCGGAGAGACCGGGTGGCTGAGCGGCGACCCGGCCGCGCGCATAGACGTTCACGACGGCCGGGGCCGCGCGCTTGACGATGGGCGCGTAGGAGTACTGCGCGGCCGCACGCGAGGGGGGCGGCTCCTTGCGCTGTGCTTGTGCTCCCGCGCTGTCGAGATGCCCAAGCGCAGGGAGCAGAAGAAGAGCCGCGAGGGCGGTCCCCCAAGCATACTTTCGCCTGGACATACGCGAAATGATCATCGGTGCCTTATGAGCCTCCCCCGGCACCGGAAGCTTCCAGAGCGACGATGCGCGGGTCAAGACTTATAGTGCAGACCGGCGCGGGGTAGAAGCGCCGGACGGTCACACGGCTTCCCGATGCAGTTACCAGGCTGCGACGATGAGCCCGCCTCAGGGGAGCTTGGCGAGAATATCCTCGATCGCGACGGCGACCTCCTCGATGGGCGCCATGCCATCGACCGCATGAAGATTACCCTTGCAGAAGTAGTAACCGATGAGCGGCGAGGTCTCGCGGTAGTAGGCCATCATGCGAGTCGTGACGGTCTCCGCGTTGTCGTCGGCGCGTCGCGTGAACTCCGTACTGCCGCAGACATCGCAGACGCCACGCACCTTCGGCCGCTTGAAGCGGTCATGATAGCCCTCGCCGCACTTGGCGCAGGCATAGCGGCCGACAATGCGCTCGACGAGCCGGTTGTAGTCAACCTTGAGCTCGATCACGGCGTCCATGCGATCGCCCTTGCTGGCGAGCATCGTGTCGAGCGCAGCGGCCTGCTGCAGCGTGCGGGGAAAACCGTCGAGAATGAAGCCGCTCTTGCAGTCCGGCTGCGCGATGCGATCGGCGATGATACCGACGACGACATCGTCCGAGACGAGCTCGCCCTTGTCCATGAGGGCCTTGGCCTTAAGGCCGATCTCGCTCCCCGCCTTGACTGCGGCGCGCAGCATCTCTCCGGTCGAGAGCTGGATTAGATTGCGTTTCTTGGCGAGCTGCTGTGCCTGCGTCCCCTTACCCGCCCCCGGCGGGCCTAACAGGATCAGTTTCATCGCCGGCCACTCCGCGAACTTGCGCCTCTGAGCTTCGCCTTCTTGATGAGCCCCTCGTACTGATGCGCGAGCAGATGGCTCTGCACCTGGGCCACGGTATCCATGGTCACGCTGACGGCAATCAGCAGCGATGTGCCGCCGAAGTAGAAGGGCACGGCCGCGTAGGCGATCAGCAGCTCGGGCAGGACGCAGACGATCGCGAGGTAGATCGCACCGACGAGCGTGATACGGGTCAGCACGTAGTCGATGTACTCGGCCGTCTTCTGGCCGGGCCGGATGCCCGGCATATAGCCGCCGTACTTGCGCAGATTATCGGCGGTGTCGGTCGCATTGAACACGACGGCCGTGTAGAAAAACGCGAAGAAGATGATCATCGCCACATAGATGACGATGTGCAGCGGCTGGCCGCGGCCGAGAGCGGCGACAATCGCCGTCAGCCACTCGTTGCCGCCGCCTGCGCCCTGGCTGAACTGCGCGGCCGTGATCGGCAGCAGCAGCAGCGACGAGGCGAAGATCGGCGGAATGACGCCCGCGGTGTTGAGCTTCAAGGGCAGGTGCGAGGCCTCGCCCTGGAACATGCGGTTGCCGACCTGGCGCTTCGGGTACTGAATGAGCAGGCGGCGCTGCGCACGTTCCATGAACACGATCGCGGCGACGACGGCGAGCATCAGCAGCAGGAGCATGAGCAGCAGCGGCGTCGCGAGCGCGCCTGTGCGAGCCAGCTCGAAGAGGCCGATGATCGCGCTCGGCAGGCCGGCGACGATGCCGGCGAAGATGATGAGCGAGATGCCGTTACCGACGCCGCGAGCCGTGATCTGCTCGCCGAGCCACATGAGGAACATGGTGCCGCCGACCAGCGTGATCACGGTCGACATGCGGAAGAACCATCCGGGCTCGAGGACCACGGAGCCGGCCGAGCCGCTCGAGCCTTCGAGGCCGATCGCGATGCCGTAGGCCTGGAAGGCAGCGAGCACCACGGTCAGGTATCGGGTGTACTGGTTGATCTGCTTGCGGCCCTGCTCGCCCTCTTTCTTGAGAGCTTCGAGCTTGGGCGAGACCGACGACATCAGCTGCATGATGATCGATGCAGAGATGTAGGGCATGATGTTGAGCGCGAAGATCGCCATGCGCTCGATCGCCCCGCCGGCGAACAGATTGACCATGCCGAGAATGCCGGACGCGTTCTGGCGGAAGGTCTCCGCGAACGCGATTGGGTCGATGCCGGGCATCGGGATGAACGTACCGATGCGGTAGACGACGAGCGCCCCCAGCGTGAACCAGATCCGCTTCTTGAGCTCCTCCGCCTTCGAAAAGGCGCCGAAGTTCAGATTGGCAGCAAGTTGCTCGGCGGCCGATACCATGGCGTGTCAGGCTCCCCGGACGGGCTCAGGCCCCGCACCGGCGATGCCGGACGGAGCCAAGTGATTTTCGCTTCAACATGGGGCTTGAACAGGTTCGGCGCAACTGGCGCTAGCGACGCGGCCCAGGTAAATGCTCCGCACCCGTTTCCGCCCCCGACCGGCTACGCGGCCTTATTCGTCGTCGGACGATTTCTTCTTGCCGCTCGACTTGGCTTTCTTGGCAGCCGTCTTGGCGCGCTTGGCCTCGTCGGCCGCGAGCACCTTGCGCTCGATCAGCGTGATGGCGCCGCCAGCCTGCTCGATGGCCGCGCGCGCGGAAGCCGTCGCGTGATTGACCGTCAGCTTGAGCGCAGCCTTGAGCTCGCCGCCGCCGAGAATGCGCACACCACTCAGCTCGCGGCGCACGAGGCCCGCGGCCTTGAGGGCTGCGACGTCGACAGGCTTGCCCGCATCGAGGCGGCCGGTGTCGACAGCGCCCTGCAGGTTACCGAGCGAGACCTCGTTGAACTCATCGCGGCTGCGCGAACGGAAACCGCGCTTCGGCAAGCGGCGATGGAGCGGCATCTGGCCGCCCTCGAAACCGCCGATCGCGACACCCGTACGTGCCGTCTGACCCTTGCCGCCGCGGCCGCCCGTCTTGCCGACGCCCGAGCCGATGCCGCGCCCGATCCGGAGGCGCGATTTGCGCGAACCGGCATTGTCCTTGATGTCGTTGAGCCGCATGGCCCCGCGCTCCTTCCTTGTCCGCCGCCGCTATTTCGTCTCTTCGACGATTTTCACGAGGTGGGAGATTCTGTTGATCATGCCGCGCACGTCCGGCGTATCGACGAGCGTGCGCCGGCGGTGCAGCTTATTGAGGCCGAGACCGATGAGGGTCTGGCGCTGGATGTCCGGGCGCCGCGTGGGGCTCGCGTACTGCTCGACGGTGACCGTCTTCTTGCCGT
Source organism: Pseudomonadota bacterium (assembly GCA_023430315.1). Taxonomy (GTDB): domain Bacteria; phylum Pseudomonadota; class Alphaproteobacteria; order Rhizobiales; family Hyphomicrobiaceae. The sequence continues at coordinate 7,575 of JAEZAW010000370.1, forward strand.
CTGCCATGTTCCTCGTGTCCTCTGGCGCTGGACCGGGCGGTGCTGATCAGCTCCACCCTTCATCCAAGCGTTGTGACTATTCCTGCGCGGCCTCGGTGGCCTCGCCTGCCGTATCGCGGCGACGCGCAACGATCTCGCTCACCTTCTTGCTGCGACGGGCAGCAACGGCGCGCGGATTCTCCTGCGTCTTCAGCGCATCGAACGTCGCGCGAACCATGTTGTAGGGGTTCGACGAACCGAGCGACTTTGCGACGACATCGCGCACACCGAGTGCATCGAACACCGCACGCATCGGACCGCCGGCGATGATGCCGGTGCCTGGAGGCGCCGCGCGCAGAACGACGCGGCCTGCGCCGTGGCGACCCTTGCAGTCATGATGCAGCGTGCGCTTGTCGCGCATCGGCACGCGCAGCATGGCGCGGCGTGCAGCCTCGCCGGCCTTGCGGATGGCTTCCGGGACCTCGCGGGCCTTGCCATGGCCGAAGCCGACCTGCCCCTGCTGGTCGCCGACCACCACGAGCGCCGCGAAGCCGAAGCGCTTGCCTCCCTTCACAACCTTGGCGACGCGATTGATGTGGACGAGCTTCTCGGTGAAGTCGCTCTTGCGATCGTCGTCGCGGTCGCGGTCGCGTGAGGGATTGCGTGCCACGTCGATAAACCTTTCTCGCTCAGAAGCTCAGGCCGCCTTCGCGGGCCGCATCGGCCAGCGACTTGACGCGGCCATGATACAAATAGCCGCCACGATCGAAGACGACCTCGGCGACGCCCGCCTTGACCGCGCGCTCGGCAAGGAGCTTGCCGACTTCGGCAGCAGCAGCCTTGTCGGCACCGGTTTTGAGCTTGCCCTTGAGATCCTTCTCGATGCTCGAGGCAGCCGCAACCGTCACGCCCTTGGCGTCGTCGATCACCTGCGCATAGATGTGCTTGGACGAACGGAAAACCGACAGGCGCGGCTTGCCGTTCGCAACCTTCTTCAAGGTCCGCCGTACGCGCTGGGCGCGGCGCTGGAACTGTTTGTCGTGGGCGCTCATCGGCTCTCTCGCTTACTTCTTCTTGCCTTCCTTGCGCAGGATGAACTCGCCCTGATAGCGAACACCCTTGCCCTGGTACGGCTCCGGCGGACGATAGGCGCGGATCTCCGCGGCCACCTGCCCGACCTTCTGCTTGTCGATCCCCGAGATCATCAGGTGATCCTGGCGCGGGCCACCGATTTTGACGTCGATGTCGGCTGGGACCTTGTAGTTGATCTCGTGGCTGAACCCGAGTTGCAGCGTCAGATCCTTGCCCTTGAGCTGGGCACGAAAACCGACGCCGTGGATCTCGAGCGTCTCGGCATAACCGGTGACGACGCCCTTGATCTGATTGTCGACGAGCGTACGCGCCAGGCCCCACATGGCGCGCGCGCGCTGCGTGTCCTCGCGCGGCGTCACGGCGACACCGTCGGCGGTCTTCTCGACCTTGACGTCCTCGGGCAGCGTCACGGAGAGCTCGCCCTTCGGACCCTTGACCTTGACCGTCTGGCCGCTCACGTCCGCCTGTACATTGGCGGGAATGGGGACCGGCTTCTTACCGATGCGCGACATCGCCTCAGTTCCTCAATTCAAATCGTCCGGCTGCACACGAGGTGCGCGAGCCTTAGAACACGCTGCAAAGCACCTCGCCGCCGACCTGCTCCTCGCGTGCCCGGGTGTCGGACATCACGCCCTTCGGCGTCGAGAGGATCGAAAGGCCGAGGCCGTTGGCCACCGTCGGCAGATCGCGGAGCGGCGAGTACACGCGACGACCCGGCTTGGAGACACGAGCGATCTCCTTGATGGCCGGCTGGCCGTTCAGATACTTGAGCTCGATCTCGAGTTCGGACAGGCCGTTCTTGTGATCGACGCGCGTGTAGCCGCGGATATAGCCTTCCTCGGTCAGCACGTCGAGGACGCGTGTCCGAAGATTGGAGGCCGGGCTCGTGACCTTCGGCCGCCGCCGCATCTGCGCATTGCGGATGCGGGTCAGCATATCGCCGAGCGGATCGTTCATCGCCATAGGATCTCGTCCTTCTACCAGCTCGACTTGACCATGCCGGGGATCATGCCCTG
>JAEZAW010000371.1 GCA_023430315.1 Pseudomonadota bacterium
CCGAGCCCGATATCGCGCGCGTGCCCGTGATGATCGACAGCTCCAAGTGGAGCGTGATCGAGGCTGGTCTCAAGTGCGTCCAGGGTAAACCGATCGTCAATTCGATCAGCATGAAGGAAGGCGAGGCCTCCTTCCTCGCTCAGGCGCGCCGCGTGCGCCGCTATGGTGCCGCCGTCGTCGTCATGGCTTTCGACGAGCAAGGGCAGGCCGACACCGTCGAGCGCAAGGTCGCGATCTGCAAGCGCGCCTACGAGCTCTTGACCGAGAAGGTCGGTTTCCCGCCCGAGGACATCGTCTTCGACCCGAACATCTTTGCGGTCGCGACGGTCATCGAGGAGCACAACGGCTACGGCATCGCCTTCATCGAGGCGACGCGCCGGATCAAGGAAGCCTGCCCGCACGCGCACATCTCGGGCGGCGTTTCCAACCTCTCGTTCTCCTTCCGCGGCAACGAGACCGTGCGCCAGGCCATGCATTCGGTGTTTCTCTACCACGCCATCAAGGCGGGCATGGACATGGCCATCGTCAATGCCGGGCAGCTCCCCGTCTACGACGACATCGAGCCGGAGCTGCGTGAGCTGTGCGAGGACGTGATCCTCAACCGCCGTCCGGATGCGACCGACCGCCTGCTCGAGGCGGCACAACGCTTCAAGGGCGATGGCACGAAACGCAAGGAAGCCGATCTCACGTGGCGTCAGGGCGAGGTCGCGGAGCGATTGAAGCACGCGCTCGTGCACGGCATCACAGAGTTCATCGAGGCCGACACCGAGGAGGCGCGGCAGTCGGTGGCGAAACCGCTGCACGTCATCGAAGGACCGCTCATGGCCGGCATGAATGTCGTCGGCGACCTGTTCGGTGCCGGCAAGATGTTCCTGCCGCAGGTAGTGAAATCCGCGCGTGTGATGAAGCAGGCCGTCGCTTATCTCCAGCCTTATCTGCAGGCGGAGAAGGAAGCATCGGGCCTCGCCGACAAGCCGGCCGCCGGCAAGGTCGTCATGGCGACCGTCAAGGGCGACGTCCACGACATCGGCAAGAACATCGTTGGCGTTGTCCTCCAGTGCAACAACTACGAGGTCATCGATCTCGGAGTCATGGTGCCGGCAGCGAAAATTCTCGAGGTCGCGCGCAAGGAGAATGCCGATGTCATCGGCCTCTCGGGCCTCATCACGCCCTCTCTCGACGAGATGTGCACTGTTGCGGCCGAAATGGAGCGCGAAGGTTTTGCCGTGCCCCTGCTGATCGGCGGCGCGACGACGAGCCGCGTACACACGGCCGTCAAGATCAGTCCCAACTACGCGCGCAATCAGGCCATCCACGTGCTCGATGCGAGCCGCGCCGTCGGTGTCGTCTCCAAGCTGCTCTCCGAGACGGATCGCGACTCGTACGTGGCGGAGATCCGCGCCGAGTACGACAAGGCGCGCCAAGCGTATCTGCGCTCTGACGAAACCAAGCAGCGCATTGCCATTGCGGCGGCGCGCGGAAACAGATTTGAAGCCGATTGGACGAGCTACGAGCCGGTGCGACCCGCGGCCATGGGCATCACCCGCTTTGCGGCCTACGATCTCGCCGATCTCGTGCCCTACATCGATTGGACACCTTTCTTCCAGACATGGGAGCTCAAGGGCCGCTACCCCATGATCCTCGAGGACAAGAAATTCGGTCCCGAGGCACGGAAGCTGCTCGATGACGCGAAGGCCATGCTCGACCGCATCGTGAAGGAGAAGTGGCTGACCGCTAACGCGGTGATCGGCTTCTGGCCTGCGAATGCCATCGGCGACGACATTGAAGTCTATGCAGAGGATGGTCGCAACGCGCCGGTTGCCGTCCTCCATACCTTGCGCCAGCAGATCGCGCGCGATCCCAGCCGCAATCGCGCTCACACCGCGCTTGCCGATTTCATCGCGCCCAAGGAGAGCGGACGCCAGGACTACATTGGCGCGTTTGCCGTCACTGCCGGCATTGGCGAGGAGGCGGCGATCGAGGCGCACATCAAGAAGACGGACGACTACGGGCGCATCATGCTCAAGGCGCTGGCCGACCGGCTGGCTGAGGCCTTTGCCGAGCGGATGCATCAGCGCGTTCGCCGCGAGTTCTGGGCCTATGCGAAGGATGAGACGCTCACGAACGAGGAGCTGATCCTCGAGTCCTATCAGGGCATCCGGCCGGCCCCCGGCTATCCTGCCCAGCCCGATCATACGGAGAAGGGCACGATCTGGCAGCTCCTCGATGCCGAGGTGGCGACTGGGATTGCGCTGACCGAGAGCTTTGCCATGTGGCCGGGGGCTTCCGTCTCCGGGCTCTACTTTGCGCATCCGGACAGCCATTACTTCGGCGTCGGCAGGATCGAGCGCGATCAGGTCGAGGACTACGCGAAGCGCAAGGGCTGGTCGGTTGCCGAAGCCGAGCGCTGGCTCGCTCCCGTGCTGAACTATGAGCCCAAGCGGAGCTGATCCAAGATTATTGGCGGCCGAAGGCCGCGAGGTCGGAGCAAGACCGGGAAACTTGCAGCCGCGGCGCCAGTAGCCGGAGGCGTTGGCGTCCGCGGGAAAAACAAAAAACAAAGCCGGCCAACGGGCCGGCTTTTTATTTGTGGCCGTCGTGACGGCGGGTACGTGATTAGGGCCTAGTTGGCGGATGCAGTGGTTTGACACGCCAGCGCAGATCGTCGAACTCGAAAAGCCTACGGCTTCGGGGCCCGTTCCAACCGGACCTGCCGGTTGTCGGACCCGAGCGACTGCGATGTGGAAGACGGCGTGTTGGCATTGGCCACTCCATCGTCGTTGGAAAGCCCCACGATTCCCTGCCGAGCAATTTCAGACGCCCGAGCGAGGATGGTGCCGCGTTCTGCACGCGCCACGGCCTCGAGCGGACGACGGATTCCGTCGTATCGGGTGCAATGAAGGCTGGTGAGGATGAGCTTCGTGGTCGAAAACGGGGGAAGATCAGGCAGCGGTCCCATCCATGTCCGCCGGATCCCAGCCTTGCTGTTCGAACGACTCGCCAGCATGCCCTCGCTCATTGCGTTGCCGACAGTGCATCAGCACCTCGGCAGCAGGTAAGCGACGCAACCACTCACGTCCGGCCTGATGCCGGAGCGCGTAAAGCGGAAATGACCGCTTTCCACAGGATGATAGGTGATTCGTATGACATTCGGGTAGCGGGATGCCTGCCATAAGTTCAGGCGCCCGCGCCGAATTTCCGGACGGCTGATGCCGGCGCGCTACGCCGCCCAGGGCACAAGGTTCGCAACAGCTACCTGTGCCGGTGATCGGCCCAAATGAAATGGCCGCCGGAATGCTACCCGAAATGGGCGCTCCCGACGGCCATGATCCTTATAATCCCCGGCGCCGGGCGGATAAACCGCCGTGCTCGGTGAATTTGGCAGAGTTCAGATGGCAAAATCGCTGAGCTTCGAGCCCTTGGCGAGCTTTGCCGTCAGCCATTTCGGCTGCCGGCCGCGGCCGGTCCACGTCTCTTCCGGATTATCCTTGTTGCGGAATTTCACCGCGACTTTGCCGCCGTTGCCACGCTTTCCCGCGCGGCCCGACCCGGCGAGATCCTCGATCTTGTAGCCGAGGCTTTCGGCCATCGCGATCACCTTCTGGCGGGCTGTCGTGAACTCGTTGCGCCGCGCAGCGACGATAGCCTTTGCAAGGCGAGCCTCGTGATCGAGCAGCTCTTTTAGAGACATCTTGTCGTAGTTCACGGTCGCCATCTTCTTACCTCGTGCTCCTTTAGTGCGGGTCGGGGGCATGTTGAAACTCGCGTTGTGGGCGATTTTTATTTGCGTTTCGCCCGCCGCGCAATATGCAATCGCGCGCATTTTGCGGGACGTGCGTGCCAGTGTGTTCTGAATGGTGCAGAGACCGGGAATATATTGATGTTTTTGGCTTGGAGCAAGGAGCCTTGCTTCCGTTGGTCCTTCTCCATGTTCCAGTATATGCCGTAAATATTCTCGAGGCGATTGCATTCCATTTCGGCAATAATGCCATTCGTTCGCGTGCTGATTTAAGGGGAATTGCGGGTCGAAATTCTAATTGGCTCTTCGCCGGGAAATGGCTCGGCCCATGAGGCAAGCGCGATGTTAGCACCCGCCGGGATTGGCTGCTAACGCTATGAATTGCCTGGATAAAGGAATTGCGAACGCGCGTGATCCGGGTATCCTCACGGGATATCTGCTGCGATGAGAAAGGAAGCTAGGCATGGCGGATCGCGACGCCCTTGTCCAATTGCAGGGCTTCAGTCTGACTACAGCTGAAATACTCTATCGCCTGCCCGATCATCCGTCGCTGCTGCAAACCTACATTTGGCAGGAATACGATCTGCATCCGCTCTATCCGCGGCTGAAGGCGTTTCTCGGTTTCTGGACCGCCAACCTCGATGGCCGGCTTTTTCGCATAACCGTCGCCCACAAGGCGCTGCTCTCACCGCGTGAGCTGAGAATTGCCGCCGCTGACTTCCATTTGAATTGATAATACGCCGAATTGAACACCTGATCGGATTCAATCCACAGTCCACCCACCGATCGCGAAGCCGCTGCGTTGACCCAGGACCCCGACTCAGGGCCCGATTAGGAGAGTGTGGGATGGGGCAGTCCATCCTGTCTCTAAGGGGGCGGGTTATGCCCGAGTAGGCAGGCCCTCCGGGGGAGCTTGGGGGTTATCGTGGAACCTGATTTGGCCAGCCATGCACCGCAGCGTCGCCGCGGTGGCTTGCCGCGCATGTACGTGGCAGCCTGGGTGGTGATGTCGAGCATCGCGCTGACGTATCTCGTCACGCTGTCGATGCGCCCGGACCTTGCCGCGGGCTTTGGCGAGCAGGTGACGGCGCTTGTTGGCATCGAACCTACATCGAACGAGGACGAGGGAGCACGCGAGGCTCGCGATGAGCAAATGCGCGCGGAGATCGCGGCCCTGCGCAGCAGCCTCGAGGCCGTGCAGCGGGAAGCGGCAGGCCTGCGATCCGAAATTGCGGCCCGCGCGGAGCAGGAGCACGCTCTCGCGGCGCGCCTCGCTGCCATCGAGTCACAGCGCGTGACCGAGCAGGGCTTGCCGCTCGCGACGGCGAGCGTGAACCGTGGCCCGCTCGAGGGCATGGGGGTGACCGGGCCGGGTGCGCTCACGGGACGTGCCGTCGACGGCCAGGTAGTCGAGACGCCGCGCGCTTCGGAGATGCCCGCGCGCAAGCCGCCGGTCGAGAGCGAGCGCGTGACCTTCGGTACGCCGCAGGTGAAACCGGCAGCCAGTGCGCCCGAGAGTCCGAGAGGCATTCAGATTGCGACCGGGCCTTCTGTCGACGCCCTGCGCATCAGCTGGATGCTGCTGTCCGAGCGGCACAAGGAAATTCTCAGGAGCTACGAGCCGCGTTTCGTTCCGTCGACGAGCGGCAGCGGGCCTGCATATCGCCTGATTGCGGGGCCGATCGACAGCACTGGTGCGGCCAACAAAGTTTGCGCCGAGCTGCGCGCGAAGCGCGTGACGTGCGGTGTCTCGGCCTTCGGCGGCGAGCCTCTCTAGAGCGCGATCGACTTAGATCCAAGCGCATTTGCGCCGATCTAAGTCGTGAATCGCGCTCTAAAGTTATGATGTAAAGCATGATTCAGGCTTCAGATGGATCGCGCAGCGCTTCCATCTGAAACGATCATGCTCTAGGCGGACATCAGGAAGAGCACGGCGCTCTGGATCAGCAGCACGCCGAGCCAGTGGCCACTGTCGACGAGCGTTCGTGCGAAGGGCGCGCCATGAAGCGCGTTGGTCGCGGCCAGCGTCGTGACGACGAAACCGATCCAGATCAGCAGCGCCGAGATGAGGGCGCTGCGCAGCGTGAACGGAACGCCGCTGCCGGTGACGTGGGTCAGAATGCCGGAGAGCATCACGACCATGACGAGTTGCGCGATGAAGGTGATGATGAACGGCACTGGCGTGAGGCCGCCGCTCGTCGCTGTCGCGCCATCTGCGGCGAGTCCGATCCATCGTCTCGCGAGAAGTCCGTACCAAAGGCCGCCGAAGAGGAAGCTCGCGACGGCAGCGGAAAAGATGGCGGAATAGTTGAGCATGGAGAGCTGCGTCATATCTGCTTCCACTTCCTTCAATGCCGGAGTTGCCAGACGGCGGCCCGCTTGATCTCGGCATCTTCGAGTTCACGGGTAACCGGAACCTCGTAGTGTGCGATCGCCGTGAAGGCGTCGGTCGGAAAATAGCTCCGGCGCGGATCGCCGACGAGTACGCGATTACCCGCACCTGCACAGCGACGCACGAAAGCCATGACGCGCTCAGCGAGCGGCCGCTCGTAAAACAGATCACCAACAAGAAGGATTTCGCCTTGCGGTGGGTCAATGCTCAGCCAGTCGTCGGTGGCCGCCGTGATCGCGACGCCGTTTGCAGTGGCGTTGAGGCCCATGGCAGCAACGGCCAGTGCATCGATGTCCGCCGCTGCGACTTGTCGCGCGCCAGCCTTCGCCGCTGCGATAGCGGCGAGCCCTGAGCCAGCGCCGATATCCAGAACTGTCTTCCCTTCGAACTCTCCCGGATGATCGAGAACGTAACGCGCCAGCGCTTGACCGCCTGCCCAGGCAAAAGCCCAGTAGGGTGGCGGCAGGCCCATCTCACCGAGCTCTTCCTCGGTCTTGCGCCAGATGGGTAGGGACTCCTCGGCAAGATGCAGGCGGATCTCCGGCACCAGCGGCGGCGCCAGCAGCCGCGTATTGGCGAGTATGAAGCCGGTCCGGTCGATCATGGGATGTTGGTTCTCTCAGGCGCGCGCCTATGATGTCGAGAAGCGCGCCGCTGCCGCCGAGCCTCATCACAAGGGTTTTGTAGGTAGCTGCTGCTGCCATAGCAACGATTGACGACGCCTGCCCGATAGGAGCCTGAAACCCACGATGAGCACGCCCGGGAAACCCGTGCTGCGCTTTGCCCCGAGCCCGAACGGCGCGCTGCATCTCGGGCATGCGCTCTCAGCGCTCACGGGATGGGCGTGGGCGCGGCGCCTCGGCGGGCGCTTTCTCGTGCGGATCGAGGACATTGATCCCGAGCGCTCGAGCGAAGCGCACGTCGAGGGGATCTTCCGCGATCTCGCGTGGCTCGGCGTATCCTGGGAGGAGCCCGTGCTGCGCCAGTCGCAGCATCTCGACCGCTACGAAGCCGCGGCGGCGCGGCTCTCGCAACTCGGCCTGCTCTATCCCTGCTTTGCAAGCCGTCGCGAGATCGCGGAGGCAAATGCCTCACAAGGTGCACCGCGTGATCCCGATGGCGCGCCGCTCTACACCGGATTGCACCGCGGATTGCCGCCCGAGGAGATCGCCGCGCGCCGACAGCGCGGTGAGCCGTTCGTCATGCGGCTCGACATGGCCCGGGCTTTGGCGCTGGCGCACGATCGACTTGGGGTTGCGCCGCTGGATTTCATCGAGCTTGACGAGGCGGGCGCCGCGCAACGTATCGCCTGCGATCCGGCACGCTGGGGCGATGTCGTCATCCAGCGCAAGGACGTACCGACGAGCTATCACCTCTCCGTTGTTGTCGACGATGCCATTCAGGCCATTACGCACGTCACGCGGGGGCGTGATCTTCTCGCTTCGACCGACGTCCACCGCCTTCTCCAGGTGCTGCTCGACCTGCCGGCTCCGCTCTACGCGCATCACCGCCTGATCGTCGACGAAAGCGGTCGCAAGCTCGCCAAGAGCGCCCGCGACACGAGCCTCGCCGAGCTTCGCGCTGCCGGCGCCTCTCCTTCGGATATCCGCCGCATGGCCGGCCTCAGTTGATCGATTGCGGCGAAGATCCTTATCCATTTTGACTTAAGTGGTGCACACCATAACCGTATTTGCTCAGTACTTGAGCGGCGTCGAGGTGGGGAAAAGAACGCGAGCCTCCATGGGCTCCGCCGCGATGCCGGCACGCCGGTCATGCGGGCGTGTGCGCGGGCCTGGCCATCCAGCAGGGGATCGGTCGTGCTCGCTTTCCTGGGAAGAATGCAAGGAAGGGAGTTCGGCAATGTTCCGCATTGCGAGTGCTTTGGCACTCCTATTGGTGTTGATGGCTGGGCCGGCCACGGCGCAGCGGGGACCGGGAGGCGATCGGTGGGTCGAACTCGGTACGATGAAGGTGGGATTTCTGGCGGACCGTGATGTCCTTCGGCTCGATCGCGACGAATCCTGGTTCAGTCGCGAGGGACCGTTCAGCGATCTCCGTCTGACAGCGGAGCGCAGCGACATTCACATCATGAATGTACGCGTTGTTTACATCAACGGATTCGCTGAGGACTTCAGGGTCGGCGGCAATGTGCGCCGTGGCCAGAGCATCAACATCGACCTGCGCGGCGACCGCAGCTATCTCCGCCAGATCGAATTCATCTATCAGTCCAAGATCAGCTTCAGGGGTGAGGCGCGCTTGCGCGTCGATGCGCGGGTTGCGCGTCGCGGACCGCCGCCGGGACCGGGCCCAGGGCCAGGTCCGGAGGTGGAGCTGCTCGGCAGCCAGCGGATCGGCTTTTCGGTTGACCGCGATGTGCTGCGCGTCGGCCGTCGCGAGGGCCGCTTCAGCCGCATCGCGTTGCGCGCCCTCGACAATGACATCGAGATTCTGGACATGAAGGTGTTCTATGGCCGCGGCGGCCCGCCGGATGACATCCAGTTCCGTCGCGTTCTTCGCGCCGGCCAGCGCACCGAGGCGATCGATCTCAGGGGCAGGGAGCCGCGCGTGATCGACCGTATCGAGTTCGTCTACCGCGCGCGACCGAACTTCCGCGGCGCGGCGACGCTTGAGGTCTACGGCGTGCATTGACGCATCGACAGCATCACTAATGAAGAGGCGGCGCATCTTGAGATGCACCGCCTCTTTTAGTTTGTGGCGCTGATACGAAGATCAGGCCGCTACGAAGGGCTTCTCATCGTCCCAAACTTTCACGGGCATCGGCAGACCTTCCCAGATTGAATCCGGAAGCGGCTTGTCAGGCGGGATGCCGAGAGTCTGAAGCAGAAGTGTGTACTGGCGCACGTGCTGGCCCGAGTGCCACGTCGTGCGCTCGAAAAACTCGAGCTTCGACTGATCGCCGTAGTAGACCTTGGCCTTGTCCTGGAAGTTGGTCTTCGCGCCCTCGGCCTTCCACCACGCATCGAGGCGGCGGCCCACGTCCTCGCCGTACGCGAGAACCTTGGCCTTGGTGTTCATCTCCGGCGGCGGCACGCGATTGTACGCGCCCTCCTTGAGCGGCTCGCCATCCACCTCATGCTCGAGCCAGGCATCGGCGATATTGAAGATGTGATAGGCGAGCTGGGCGTACGTGCGCGGCCGGTTCGGGAGGAAGTTGTTGATCTTCTCCTCCGGGAGCTGGCCGAAGAAACGACGCGCCGTGGACTGCACCTCAGTGAGGCGCCGCATCAGCTCGGCGGGCGGATGGATCTTGGTGCCGCCGTAAGGGATGCCGGCGACGCGGGCGACATCGCGAAGGACCTGGCCGTTGGCGGAATCTTTGCCGCGACGAATGATGGGCACTGTCCGATAGCCGAGCGCCAGAAGCTCCTCCATAGCGCCCTTCTCCTCGAGCACGTTCACCGACGTGAACGGCACGCCATGGCGTTGAAGGAATTCCTTCATGCGCAAGCAGCTCGTGCAGCCGGGCTGCCAGAAGGCGCGGATCTCCTGCGAGTTCTCAGAAGCCATGAACGTTCTCCCATTTTGATTATGTTTGATGATTGTCTGGACAATAGCGGTCGGACAGTGACCGAGGCAAGGCGAGCCAGCCCCCCGTCGGCGCATGGCAGATCGTCCCCCGTCAGTTGCTTGCCGCACTGCGCGGCGTCTGCAATGTTGGGCGCAAGAACGAGAAAAAGAGCGATCAGGAGGAAGCGAGGGCATGGCCTCGAAGGCTCAGAAATTGCGCGCGATTCTGCACGAGGATCGCTGCCATATGGTGCCGTGCTGCTGGGATGCGCTCTCGGCCAAGATGATCGGCGATGCCGGCTTTCCCTTCACGTTCATGTCGGGTTTCGCCGTATCCGGTGCGCGTCTCGGGCTTCCTGACGCGGGCCTCATTTCATATGCGGAAATGGCCGCGCAGGTTCGAGACATCTGTGCCGCGACGCCGATCCCCGTCATCGGTGATGGCGACACCGGTTATGGCAATGCACTCAACGTCGAGCGCACCGTCCGCGGCTATGCTCAGGCCGGCGCGGCATCGATCATGATCGAGGATCAGCTCGCACCCAAGCGCTGCGGTCACACCAAAGGCAAGCTCGTCGTCGATCGTGCCGAGGCGCTTGATCGCATTCGCGCCGCAGCACATGCACGCGACGAAATCCGCCGCGCGGGCGGTGACATCCTCATCCTCGCACGGACGGATGCGCGCGGCGTCAGTGGTCTCGACGATGCCATCTGGCGCGCCAACACCTTTCGTGATGCCGGCGCCGATATCCTGTTCGTCGAAGCGCCGCAGTCCGAAGCCGAGATGGCGCGCATCACAAAGGAGGCGCCCGGCATTCACATGGCGAACATGGTCGAAGGCGGCAAGACGCCGATCCCGCCGATGAGCCGCCTGCGCGAGCTCGGCTTCAATCTCGCGATCTTCCCGCTGACACTCTTCTCGGCCTCCATGCGCGCGATCGCGACGAGCCTCGCGGCCATGAAAGCGGAACGCCATCCCGGCGACCTGCTCATGAGCTTCGACGACGTGAAACGCACCGTCGGTTTCGATGCCTATTACGAGGCTGAGGGCCGTTATGCGGGTGCCCGCAAGGATGCCGCCGAGTAAGTGCCACACCCATCATCAACGAGATTAGAAACTCACCCGAGGAAACGTCCGAATGATCGACTACGCCCCTTTGCTTCGTGCCAACCTGCCGGTGCCAGCCGTCAAGTACAACGGCTTTCCGAAATACAACTTCGTCGGCGGCCACAATGATACGGCGAGCGTTCCGGTCGAGGACCTTATCGCCGCGGCAAGCAAGGTTCTGAAGCGCGAAGGCTCGACACTCGCGACGTATGGCCTGCAGAGCGGCCCGCAGGGCTACCTCAAGCTACGCGAGTTCCTCGTCAAGAAGCTCGGCCGCGAAGCTGGCATCGCCTGCACGGCCGATGACATCCTCATTACGGGCGGCTCGCAGCAGGGGCTCGAGCTCGTCAACTCGCTGCTGCTCGAGAAGGGCGATACGATCGTCGTCGAAGAGGCAAGCTACGGTGGCTTCCTCAGCCGCGTGAAGCGCTTCGGCGTCAATATGGTCCCGCTGCCGCTCGACAAGCAGGGCCTCGACATCGAGGCTGTGGAGCGCGTTCTGGCTGACCTGAAGAGCAAAGGCGCACGGCCGAAATACCTCTATACAATTCCAACAGTACAGAACCCGACGGCGAGCATTCTGCCGCTCGAACGGCGCCACGCCCTGATCAAGCTTTGCGAGAGCTACGGCGTGCCGATCCTCGAGGACGAGTGCTATTCGGACCTCGTGTGGGACGGCAAGCGGCCGCAGGCCATGCGCGGCATCACGGGCGACGATCGTGTGATCCACATCGGCTCGTTCTCGAAGTCGATCGCACCCGCGCTGCGGCTCGGCTACGTCGTCGCTGGCTGGCCAATATTGAGCCGCCTGCTGTCGTTGAAGACGGATTCCGGCACGGGCGCCATCGATCAGATGGTCATCGCGGAGTATTGCGAGGCCCACTTCGACGATCACGTCGTGAAGCTGCGCAAGACGCTCAAGCGTAAGCTCGACGTGATGGTCGAGGCGGTTGGTGCGAACTTCGGTACGGCAGCAGAATTCGACTATCCGGACGGCGGCATCTTCCTCTGGATGAAGCTGCCGGACAGTGTGGACACGGCGAAGCTTTTCCAGGCCGCGAGCAAGGAAGGCGTGTCGCTCAATCCAGGTGCGGAGTGGTCGGTTGATCCCGCGCACGGCAAATCGCGGCTGAGGCTCTGCTTTGCCAATCCGAGCGAGCAGGTGATCCGTGAGGGCGTGGCCAAGCTCGCGGAGATCTGCAATCGCGAGTTCGGCGTGCCGACGCGCATCGCCAACGTCGGGCGGTAACGTCGATAAAAGAGGGGGGTGCGGGGGTGTCCCCCGGGCGGAGCGCGAGGTCATGCCGGAGGCATGCCAGGGGCATGCGGCCTCGCTCGCGCCAAAGGCGCGACGGGGGCTAGCCCCCCAG
>JAEZAW010000386.1 GCA_023430315.1 Pseudomonadota bacterium
CCCCCGGGGCGGCGCGCGCGGCGGCGCCCGCGCGCGCGCCTTCGGCGCGACGGGGGCTAGCCCCCGCACCCCCACAGGGAGGGACACCCTCCCTGACCCACCCGCCTTTTTGACATTCCATGACTTGATCGGCGCACAGTTCTCGTGTCCCGTGCTCGCCGCGATCGTAATGAGGAGTGCGCGCCATGGCAGATGACGGTAGCTATGTGAGCATCGAGCGCGGTCTCGGACCTGACGGACGTGTCGCGCTCGTGCGGTTCGATCGTCGCGACAGCATCAACGCGCTTTCGCCGGCGGCAATGCGGCAACTGCGCGAGGCAGCCCGCTCGTTCGAGGATGACATCGAGACATCCGTCGTCGTGCTCGCGGGGAATGCACGCGCGTTCTCGGCTGGCTTCGATCTCAAGGACAGCGAGCGCAAGGACGTGGTCGATGAGGGATTGGGTGCGCTCAGGCGCTCCATTGCTGTCGGCCCGCGCATGTGCCGCGCCTGGTACGAGATGGAGCAGGTGACGATTGCCGCCATAGAGGGCTTCTGTATCGGCGGCGGCGTGGCGCTGGCGGTTTCGCTCGATTTTCGCGTGGCGGGGCGCGGTGCGCACTTCCGCATCCCGGAGGTCGACCTCGGTATGAACATGAGCTGGGGCTCCATTCCAAGGATGGTGCAACTCATGGGACCGGCGCGCACGAAGCAGGCGGTCATGCTCGCTTCCGAGCGCATTTATGCTGAGCAGGCTTATGAATGGGGGCTCGTCGAGCATCTGGCGGAGGATGGCAGTGCGCTGACTGCGGCAATGGCGCTCGCTGGACGTTTGGCGGCCGAGCCACCACTTCCCGTCAAGATGACCAAGGTCACGGTGAACCGGCTTTCAGGCGCGCTCGACGATCTCGCGAGTCACATGGACCTCGACCAGTTCGTGCTGACGACGGCGAGCGAGGACAGCGCGGAAGGCGTTGCCGCATTCCTCGAGCGGCGCCCGGCACGTTTCCGTGGCCGCTGAGCAGGACGAGCGAATGTCGGGCGTGGCCAAGATCCTTTTCTATATCGCGCTTGCGTATCTGGCGATCGTTGCGGTCGCTTATTTCGCGCAGCGCAAGTTCACGTACTTCCCCAATGCAGCGCGCGTCGCGCCTGCGGCGGCGGGGCTACAGGGCTTCCGCGAGGTCGAGCTTCCAACGCCGGATGGCGCGCGCCTGGTCGCCTGGTATGCGCCGGCGCCTCCGGGTGCGCCGACTATCCTCTACTTCCATGGCAATGGCGGTGGGCTCGCAAACCGCGCCGGGCGCTTCGGTCGCTATCAGAACGCGGGCTTCGGCATTTTTGCGATATCGTACCGCGGCTACAGCGGCAGCACGGGCAGCCCGACAGAAGCGCACAACATTGCCGACGCGCGCCTCGCCTATGATTATCTCATCAAGCAGAGCCTCAAGCCGTCGGATATCATCCTCTTCGGCGAGTCCCTCGGCTCGGGGGTTGCTGTGCAGACGGCGGCGGCCGTGCCGGTTGCAGGCGTGATCCTCGATGCGCCCTATACGTCCGTCGTCGAGGTCGGTGCCAAGGCCTATCCGATCTTGCCGCTCAACTGGCTGATGGTGGATCGCTACCAGAGCGACAAGTATATCGCCGCGATTAATGCGCCGCTGCTGATCCTGCATGGTACGCGGGATCAAGTGATCCCCATCGAAATGGGGCAGCGGATGTACGCGCTTGCACGCGACCCGAAGCGGATCGTCGTGTTCCCGGAAGGACGCCACGTCGATCTCGACAACTACGGTGCCGTCGACGTCGTGAAGGAATGGATCGACACACTGAAGCACTGACGCAGTGTGTTGTTGCCGCCACGCGCTCACATGGAATGGTAGCTTTCCGACGGTCGATGTTGCCGATCGGCAGCAACCGTTGTGTCATCATGAGCGTATAGGGGCATGGCAGGCCATCGGGGGAGCCGGACATGAACCAGGCAATCAATCAAATCGTGCAGTTTTTGCAGCAGGGTATTGCTGCGATCTTCCGCTTCATTCAGCTCGTCTGGACGTGGTCGTTCGGCCAGATCGTGCAGATCCTCCAGTCGAACTGGCAGAGCCTGCCGGCGTGGAAGATCGCGATCCTCGCGATCGTCATTATTGCGATCGTCTACGTCCTCTACAAAGCCGTCATCTCTCTCTGGAGTGCAGCCGAGAAAGTTCTGCTGGCCTTCGTTGCGCTACTGAGCGTTCTCATCACGATGCTCCCGTATATCATCATCGCTGGGTTGATCGCGGCCGGTGGCGGCTGGGTCATTCAAAACGTCAATTTCTGACGCCAGCAATCAGATAACCGGGAGGACGTTCGGTGGGGACTGGACGAGAGGAGCTGCGCCGGCACGGCGCCGTCGTGCGCGAGGAGCTGGGTCTCCAGCGCGCCGAGGGAAGTGAGCCGCTTCCGAACTTCGACGATTTCATCAGCGAGGTCGCATTCGGTGGCATCTGGGACCGGCCGAACCTCGCGCGGAAGGATCGTATGCTCTGCACGCTCGCCGTGCTGGGTCTCGGCCCGAACGCAGCGGAGCTTCGCCACTATGTAGCCTCGGCGCTCGATCTCGGCGTGCCGCCGCGCAGCATTCTGGAAGTATTCATTCAGGCCGGGCTCTACGGCGGCTTCATCACCACCGAGAGGGCAGCGCGCGTGGCACAAGAAATCTTCGCCTCGCGGGGCATCACGGTGCCAGCCGAAGCGCCGCGCAGTGACAGCAATGACGTGCTCGACCGGCGCGGCCGCCAGATGATGGCCGATCTGCACGGCGACCGCGCGAGCCAGGGCTATGCGGCGCCCGGCAACAACGTGACCGGCGCGCTCTATCCTTCTGCGATCCGCTATGGCTACGGCGAGCTCTGGTTCCGGCCGGGCCTTGACCACCGCCAGAGGATGCTCGTCGCCATCGCTTCCTTCACGGCGCTGGGGCTCGAAGGCCAGCTCAAGAAGTTTGGCGCCTCCGCCCTCAATATCGGCCTCAAGAAGGAGGAGGTCATCGAGGCCATCATCCAGACGGGTCCGTACAGCGGTTTTCCCCGTGCGCTCAATGGCCTCGGCCTGCTGAGCGACACGCTCGCGTAGTTTTCATCTCGCGCGGGACTTTCCTGAACAAATCGTGCCTTTCGCGCCACACGTTGGCCGCGCGGTGGATGGATGTTGCCCTGACGTTTAGCCGTCGCTCCAAAAGTGCTAAGGGGAGCGGGGTTTTTTGGGCTGGGAGGGACAAGCATGTCCGCTAAGTCATTCAGCGCGCACCTCATGCGCGCGACCGCCATCGGCAGCGCAATTGCGCTCACCATCACGGCCGCGCCGCTTTGGGCCGCCGAGTTCACTTTCAACGAGAAGACCAATCAGGACATGGCGCGCCGGCTCGACATGCCGGTCTATCTCGCGGTGCCCGCGAGCGCGCGTGCCACGCTGCCGAAGAGCATCAACACGACCGATCGCCTGATCGAGTTCAAGCATCCCGACGCCAAGGGCGCGCAGGGTGATGTCGGCCTCCGCCTCGTCGTCGCGAAGCGCTCAGGCTTCGGCTCGCGCATGGCCAAGAGCGGCCTCATCCAGACCGGCGACATCATCCTCACCTTCCGTCCCGAGTGGGGCGGCGGCGGCGCCTATCCGAACATTCAGATGGGCATCAGCCACTCCGGCCTCGCCTACGTGAAGGACGGCGTCGCGCATCAGCTCGATATCCCGCTCAACGCCGAATATCTCGGCGGCAACTACGCCGGAAACTTCGACAGCGAGCACTATCGCACGCTCAAGTTCCTGCACATCATCCGCCCGCGCGGGCTGACGGATGCGCAGCGCGCCACGATCCTGGCCTGGGCGACGCGCATCAA
Source organism: Pseudomonadota bacterium (assembly GCA_023430315.1). Classification (GTDB taxonomy): domain Bacteria; phylum Pseudomonadota; class Alphaproteobacteria; order Rhizobiales; family Hyphomicrobiaceae. Next base: position 3,856 of record JAEZAW010000386.1, read on the forward strand.
CAGTCAGGCGCGCAAGATCTACCCCTCGAAGATCAGCTTTAACGACGACTACAACGCGCCGAAGTACAGCTCCGGAAAGCCCCTCGACTTCGTGCAGCATCTGGCGCGTCTCGGCCTCGGCCAGAACCCGTCCGGCGAGACGAGCATGTACTGCTCGGAGTTCGTCTGGTCGATCATGGCGCTCAGAAATTGCGATCCCGCCAAGACCGGCGATGCCTTCAAGGCCGACCGCATTCCCTCATGCGTCAGGCCGGTCATGGAGCCGCTGCCCGCCACCGGCACCTATATGTCGACGCGCACGGGCGGCGCCAAAGTCGGGCTCGCCGAGGGGCCGCTGATGGTCATCGACGCACTGAAGCTACCGGCCGACAAGCGCGATCCTCTGGTGGAGTCGATCTTCGAGGAGAACCCGAAGGCTCTCGCGAAGATGTCGTCGGGCCATCAAACCGTCGCCAAGGAGATGGCGCCGCGCTTCACGCCGCTGCAGGGCTACTACAAGAATGCCGCTGCCGGCGGATGGCGGCGCGCGCAGACGCTCGTGGCGAGCACCGCATTCCGGTCACAGGTTCCCGAGAACTACTCGCCGACCTCCTACCTCATCAACACGCTGCTGCCGCGCACGAACCGCAACCGCACCATGGACTACGTCGCGACCGTCATGTTCGAGTGACGTGCGCCGCGCGCCGGCACCCTGTCGGCGCGCGTTCTCCAAACTACCTCTGATCGGGAACTTCCCATGCCGGTGCGCCCCTATGTGAGCCGTCGTGCCCTGCTGCTCGGCGGCGCCGCCGCGGTCGCGGGGCCGTTCGCTATCCTGCAGGCCGGCGACAGCAGCACGATCCCGATCGGCGACATGCACGCCCATCTCTTCTTCGGGATCAGCCGTCAGCCGGCATCCGTGCGGCCGCTCGGCAAGCTCATGGGCGACGGCAATGCGACGCTCGTCTCCTGGTCGCTCGTCGGCGATCAGCCGTGGATCCGTCCGTCGCCGCAGGGTCTGCGCCAGAAGGGTGCGCCGACGTCCGGCGCCGCGACGAAGTGGTTCAAGGAGGAGCTTGCGCGCGCCCGCAAGCACGCCGAGGCGCAGAAGATCAAGATTGCGACCACGCCGGCGGATCTCGATCGCGCGCTCAATGGCGAGGCGCATGTCGTGCTCTCCGTCGAAGGCGCGAGCTTCCTCGATGACGGCATCGAGGGGCTCAAGATGGCGCACGAGCTCGGCGTGCGGCACATCCAGCTCGTGCACTTCGTGCGCAATGACGTCGGCGACTTCCAGACCGAGCCGTCGAAGCACGGCGGGCTCACGGATTTCGGCCGCAAGGTCGTCGAGGAATGCAACCGCCTCGGCATCCTGGTCGATCTCGCGCACTGCACGCGCGCGGCGGTCGATCATGCGCTTGCGGTCGCGAAGGCCCCGCTCGTGTGGTCGCACAGCTCCGTCACCAAGCGCACGCGTGGCGCTGCGATGAAGATCCAGTGGATGGCGCGCCAGCTCGACTTCGACCAAGCCAAGACGATCGCGGAGAGAGGTGGCGTCGTCGGCCTTTGGGGCCTGCGCTCGGATGTCGGGGCGACAGTGGAGGCGTACGGTGATCGCCTGATCGAGATGGCCGGCTGGCTCGGCGATGACCACGTCGGTTTCGGCACGGACATGAATGCGCTCGGAAACTCGCCTATCTCGAGCTATGGCGACCTGCGCAGGGTCGTGCGTCATCTCGAGCGCAAGCTCGCGGCCGATCGCGTGAAGAAGATCGCGATCGGCAACTACGCTCGCGTGCTGCGGCAGGTCATGGAGCAGGCCAAGGCTTAGTTTGGTCTTTGCGGGGGCTGGGTGCGCAAGTAAGCTCGTCGCTCGATGAGGACGCGCACGCTGCATGAGTAAGGAGAAAGCGGCCATGGCCACGGAAATCGAGGCGATCGAGAAGATCGTATGGACCTACCTGGACGGTCTCTACGAGGGTGACGTGACGAAGATCGGCAAGGCCTTCAACGAGGGCAGCCACCTCTATTCCATGCACGAGGGTGGCGTCGCGGATCTGCCGCGCGAGAAGTGGCTGGAGATGGTCAAGAGCCGTCCGTCGCCCAAGTCCAAGGATCTCAAGCGGACGGACCGGATACTCTCGATCGACATGGCCGGACCGGAGATGGCGTTCGTGAAGCTCGAATGCTCGGTCCATCCGCGCTACTTCACGGACTACCTCTCGCTGCTCAAGCTCAATGGCGGCTGGCGAATCGTCTCGAAGACCTTCCGCACGGACGTGCGCGAGTAGTTCGCCACGGTTTAGCTCCCACGCGAGTGCATTCAGCCCGTCCTTTTGGCATCGGATGTCGAAAGGGCGGGCTAACGTTTCGTCCGTCTCGAAATTAACGAAACCCCTTTGAAGCCGCGACCCGCTTAGAAACTAAACTGGCGGCTAAAACACAGATATTTCTGCATTTTCTCTCGTAAACGGCAATCTAAAGCCGTTAACCCTGCGGCAATCATGCTTTCAAAGGCTGCCGAACTGGCGCGGGATTTGCGTGCAAACCGTGGTAATCGAACGTGAATTGAATAATCGGCCGCCTTGCCTGTAGCTCAGCTACAACAGAGGTTCAGCCGATTCGCGGGGACAAAAACCGTATGTGCGGCATCGTTGGAATACTGGGCGAAAGGCCCGTTGCTAATGAACTCGTCGACGCGCTGCGTCGGCTCGAATATCGCGGTTATGACTCGGCTGGCGTCGCGACCGTCGAGAATGGCCACCTCGACCGCCGGCGGGCCGAGGGCAAGCTGCGCAATCTCGCCGAGCGCCTTACGCGCCAGCCGCTGAAGGGCCGCGCCGGCATCGGTCACACGCGCTGGGCGACCCACGGTGCGCCGAACGAGCAGAACGCCCACCCGCACATGACCGACAAGGTGTCGGTCGTCCACAACGGCATCATCGAGAATTTCCGCGAGATCAAGGAAGCGCTGGCGCGCGATGGCGCGAAGTTCAGCTCCGAGACCGACACCGAGGTCGTTGCCCACCTCATCACCGCGGAAATGCGCCGCGGCGCCGATCCGATCACAGCCACCGGCATCGCGCTGAAGCAGCTGCGCGGCGCGTTCGCGCTCGCCATCATCTTCGCGGGCCACGACGATCTCATGATCGGCGCGCGCGAGGGCAGTCCGCTCGCGGTCGGTCACGGCGAGGGCGAGATGTACCTCGGCTCGGATGCCATCGCGCTCGCGCCCTTCACCGATCGGATCACGTATCTGGAAGAAGGCGACTGGGTCATCCTTCACCGCGACGGCGCCGAGTTCCGCGACCGCAATGGCCGAACGGTCAAGCGCAAGTCCATCACCTCGTCGGCTTCGGGGTTCCTGGTCGACAAGGGCAATCACAAGCACTTCATGCTCAAGGAGATCCACGAGCAGCCGGAAGTGATCTCGCACACGCTCACGAACTACATCGATCTGGTTGCCAGCAAAGTGTCGTTCCCAGACCTCGGCATCGATCTCGCGAAGATCCCGCGCGTGACGATCTCGGCTTGCGGCACGGCCTATCTCGCGGGCCTCACCGCCAAGTACTGGCTCGAGCGCTATGCGCGCGTCCCCGTCGAGATCGATGTGGCCTCGGAAATGCGTTATCGCGAAGCGCCGATGCCCGCCGGTGGCGTTGCGCTCTTCATTTCGCAGTCGGGCGAGACGGCGGACACGTTGGCGACGCTGCGCTACTGCAAGGCGCAGGGCCAGCGCATTCTCTCGGTCGTCAACGTGCGGACGTCGACGATCGCGCGCGAGAGCGATGCCGTACTGCCGACGCTTGCGGGGCCGGAGATCGGCGTTGCCTCGACGAAGGCATTCACCTGCCAGCTTGCGACGCTTGCCTGCTTCGCGCTGGCGATCGGCCGCGCGCGCGGCACGATCACGCCGGAGAAGGAGCGCGAGCTCATCCAGGCACTGACCGAGGTGCCGCGCCACATGGTCGGCCTCCTGCGGGAGGAGCAGCCCTACGAGGATCTGGCGCACTGGCTGTCGAAGGCCCGCGACGTGCTCTATCTCGGACGCGGCACGGCCTTCCCGATTGCCATGGAAGGCGCCCTGAAGCTCAAGGAGATCTCCTACATCCACGCCGAGGGCTATGCCGCTGGCGAGATGAAGCACGGGCCGATCGCGCTCATCGACGAGAATGTGCCGGTGGTCGTTGTGGCGCCGGATGATGATCTCTTCGAGAAGACCGTCTCGAACATGCAGGAAGTTGCGGCGCGCGGCGGCCAGATCGTCCTGGTCTCAGATGCAACTTCGGAGAAGGTCGGCTGCCGCGTTGCGGCGCATCTGAGCGTGCCGAGCGTGCATCCGTTCGTGGCGCCGCTGGTCTATGCGCTCCCCATGCAACTCGTTGCCTATCATACGGCAACGTTCATGGGCACGGATGTCGATCAGCCGCGCAATCTCGCCAAGTCCGTCACAGTGGAATAAGCTTGGTCGGTGGGGAAAAGGTCACGCCATACAATTGCCGGGGAAATAGATTTGTCTTAACTGAACAAAAGATGCGCGAATCGGACCGGTACGAGGGGGTCCCGGAGAACCGCTATGAGCCCGAGCCTGCACAGGATCGCGCTGTCGTTGGCAGTGACGGCATTATGCGCCGCCGGGGGGATCGGCAGCGCTGAAGCCCAGCGAGCGCCGTCGAAGGCGCCTGCGGCCAAGGCGGCACCGGCCGCGAACGATACCGATCGCGCGCTGGATGGCGCTGCCAAGGCACTCGAAGGCGGCAATGCCGATGCCGCGATGACCGCGCTCGACGGCGTTCTTTCTGGTGGCGGTCTTTCCAATCCACACATGGCACGCGCTCTCTATCTGCGCGGCCTTGCCCATCGCGCGAAGGGTCGCCAAGCCCAGGCCATCGCCGATTTCACGAGCGCCGTCTGGTTGAAGGATGGTCTCAACGAGAAGGATCGCGCTGCCGCACTCAATGCGCGGAGCGAGACCTCGCGCGAGGTCGGCGTGGCAGGACCTGCCACACAACAGGACGCCGCAGGCTCGGGATCTTCTCAGCGCACGCGCGTCGCATCGGCACCGCGGACTTCTGACGAATATCCTTCCGAGACAGGCTCGTCCTCTTCCGGCTCGTTCGGATTGCAGGGCCTCGCTTCGTTGTTTTCTTCTTCGCCATCGACACCATCACCGCCGCCAGCACCCGCCCGTGAAGCGAGCCCATCGCCGGCTGCTGGCCCCGCGACATCGAGCTGGCAGAGCTCGACGACTGTTGAATCGAAGGAGCGTCGACGCGCGCCCGCTCAGCAGCAGGTGGCTGTGGTCTCCGATGCACCACCGCCACCAGCCGCTTCGCCCTCACCACCGCCGCCGCCAGCGAACCGCCCATCCGCTGATGCGCCGAAATCAGGCGGCGGCCTCGGCTCGTTCTTCACGGGCCTTTTCACGGGCGGCGCGTCTGCGCCGCAGAACGATGCGGGCGGCAGCTCACAGTGGCGTCCGCGTACGGATCGCGCACCCGCTCCGCCTGAGACACCTGCCGAACCCCGGACGAAGGCGCCTACAGAGACCAGGACGGCCAAGGTGGCCCCGCCCAAGGCAACCAAAGATACGGCACCCATCTCCACGAGCGCAGTTGCGAACGGTGCTTACCGGCTTCAGATTGCGACCGTGCGCAGCCGCAAGGAAGCTGATGCTCTTGCCGCGAAAGTCCGCCAGGATCATGCAGGGGCAATCGGCAGCCGGCGCCTCGAAGTCGACGAGACGGTCTTCGGTGGCGGCAAGTTCTATCGCGTGCGCCTCGGCCCTTATGCTGACGTGCGTGAGCCGAAGTCGCTCTGCGAGCAGCTTCGCCCACAGGGCTATGACTGCCTCGTCGTGACGAACTAGACTAGAGCCTCTCGGATTCCAGGCTCTAGGCGCGCCCGCCGGTCAGGGCATTGTCTCTGCAGTCTGGTGGGTGCTGGCAGTCTGGTGCTCCCTCGTGCTCCCGGCCGGTAGTGCATTGGCACGTCGCCGCGCGCGGCGGAGTTCCATCCGCTCACGGCGTCGGTCTATCTTGCGCACGATACCGCGCTGCAGCTTTCTGAGCGTCGACGTGCCGGCGGTAAGATATCCGAACGTCCAGCGCTTCAGGTGAAGCATCCACAAAGGGTCGTACAGGAGACTGTGCAGGGGAAGCCCTGCGGCGCGGCCCCATGCGCGATCGAATTCATCTGGCTCAAAGACCTCGAGATCGCTGAAGTCGGACGGTCCCTCGTCGGGGCACCGCTCCTGCGTCTCTTCGAAGTCGATGATCTTGATCTGATGGTTGCGTTGGATGATCAGATTGTGCGGCCGGAAATCGACGAGGGCGTATCCATGATCGAACATGGACTTTGCGGCCAGAAAGGCCTTGCGCAGCGCCGGCACGGGAATAGGGAGCTCGAGACGTCCGCCGAGACGCGTGCGCATATCGGTGTAGTAGGGCATTACGACATAGTTCTCGCCATGCTCGAGGACTTCGGGCACGACGTCGGGATATATCCGACCGAGGGCCGTAAGAGCACTGAGTTCGCGCCGGAAGAACGCTTCCTTTTCAGGGCGAAAGCGCTTGCGCACGGCCAAGCTGCCGTCTTCGCGGCGGATGATCTCCACAATAGCGCGGCGGCCGTTCCGATCGAGGCGGCGCACGACTTTGCCCGGTAGATCGACGGAGGCCAGCAGGCGCGCCGCGGTGTCGAAGATCTCCTCACGCCTATCAGGAAAGAGCAGTTCTATGTGGCTCGCGGCTTCCGCGGCATTGTCCGAGGAATGCACCACGTTGCATTTGTCCGCAGCAGCAAGCTCCTCGTTCGCCCAGTTCCGGATGCGGTCCTTGGAGGCGAAGACTCGTTCGTTGTCCGCGCGCGGGTGGTGCTCGCTGAGGCGCTTGCCGGGCGAAGTCGGAAATACGTCCAGCGCGGCAATGGCGACCGCGGGCCGGCCTCCTGACGTCGCCCAGGGGCCACGCCCCCAATTTCCGCCGCGGATCTCATGCTCGCAGCGCGCCTGATGCGCGCCGGAGAGCACATCGACGGCGAGAATATTGAACCCGTCCTCGCGAAGGAGGTCGCAGATGGCGTCGATCGCGTCTGCCCGGTCGAGGGCGCGCTCGCGCAAGATGAAGACGGCGAGGCCATCAACGGTCGGATGCGCTCGCCGGTCCGCGCGCACGAGCGATTGGATCCATGGGTCGCGAGGCAGCACGCGTTCCATGAAATCGATGGGGGGCCGCCAGCCCGCGCGCGCAAGCTCATCGTCCAGCGCGTTCATCTCGATCTCGACCGCGATCCCCGCCGCATCGGCGAGCCGGCGCAGGATCGCTTCGTAGTCGTGCTCCGGTCCCGGTTCCCGCTGCAGACCTTGTGTCGAGACTGGCAGGCCCGATCGCAGGCCTTTGTGATAGAGCGCGTGGAAGGCCAGGCTGTAGAAGTAGTCGCGATCCGAGGGGACCATGGCGCCTGAAGGATGGCGCACGGCGCGCTCCAGAATTCCTTGGGCGAGATGCGGCGGGTAGTAGGCAATTCCCTGGTAGCTGCTGCCCGGAAGTCCGGAGACGCTATAGACATCGCAGCGGATCAGGCCTTTGCGGCCGAGGACTTTTGCGGCCAAGGGGCGCGGCCTGAGCAGGGCCCTGACCTTCTCGACGTCCTCGTTGTGGACGAGAATATCGATGTCCTCTCCTGGCTCGAGCAGAGGCAGGTCGTCGAACCATCGCAGCACCACATAGCGGCAGCGGGCCGCATCGAGATCCCGAAGAAAATCCCCGGGCGTTCTGCCACGTTCGAGAAAGCGGCGAGGCGAGCGTCGGGCGGACTTCCCCATCAAAATTTTCTATCTGTGAGAGCTGCGCATCGACTGTCACGAAACAATCATACAACTGTCACATAGCGACACGAATGGGGCGCGTCACCAAGAACTTACGATCAATTTCGCAATCATTGGGATGGTGGCAGCGACGCCTCGGACGGCTTCAACGGGCGCGCGCTAGGCGCGACGAAGCCGGGCCGCGCTGGTAGCCGATGGTGGCGCGCTGATGCGGAGGCGGACGATCGAGCAGACCCCGCCGTTCAGCGCTGGAGGCGCGCGGCCTGCGGGCAGAGATCGAAAGCGCGGATCAGCGCAGATTCGCGGTTCGGGAAGGCATCGCCGAGTCGCGCGCCGCCGACCGCGTGTGTTTCGATGAAGTTCGCGGCGAGCTCCTCTTCCTGCCCGTCGAGCACTTGTAGTGCCGTCAGGTGCAACTCCTCGCCGACAATGGTCTGAATGAGCACATTGCGGCTGCCGCCATAGCTCGCGGTCCACACTTTGCACGCGCGCGGACGTTCTGGAGGCATCGGCGCCTGCGCGAGCGGACGAGCTGCCGCTGGTTGGGCCATGGTTTGCGGGCGGGCCTGGGGCGCCGATGCCGCGGCCGCTGTGCGGACATTGGCGGCGCGCACGGGCTCGTCGTCGTCGTTCACGACGAGCGTTTCGTCAGCGGGAAGTGCGCGCCCGCGTGGCATCGAGCGTGCCGGCCTGGAAGTCTGCGCAGCGGGCGGAGCCGGTAGATCGGCCTGTGCCTGCCGTGTGGGTGCGGTGCGGGTGTTCATTGCGACCTGCATCTCCGGCGCGCCATCGCAGAATTGCTCACGGAAGCGATCGGCGACGGAGGCGATGGTTGCCCCGTACTTGCGGTCAGTCGCCCAGCGGCCTGCGAGATCGCGCCAGGTCACGGGGCGCTTCAGCGCGCGCGACAGCTCGACGACCTTGTCCTGCACCTCGCGCGTGCGCGGCGCCACCGGGCGCTCGACCATCTCGCCCGAGTAGGCAACAAGATGCTGGATCTGCGCGAGCACGCCCGTCGAGACGTCGGGATAGCGATCGCCGGGCGCGCCGCCGCCGGTCGCGCCGATGCCGGCGAAATTGTTCTGGCTCGGCTTCACGTCACCCCACTTCCCGCCCGGCGCGCGGTACGTGAGGAAGTTCGTCTCGATCAGCATCTGATAGAAGGCATAGTCCCAGCGCACACGGTAACGCTCGCCGTGGGCCTTGTAGTAGCGGGCAATCGTCTTGAACTGCGGTGAGAGCCTCTGATTGCGCTGCTCGAGGTAGCGCATGAGGCGCTCCGGCGTCACACAGGCGGGGACGCTGTTGCGCTCGTGCGTCCGAATTTCCGGCAGCGCCACAGCAGGCGCAGCCGCACCGGCCGCGATGGCAAGAATGACCGGCGCGCCAAGCAGCATGGCGAGCCATGTCTTGCGCCCCGACGAAGAGTGCGTGCACGCGCACATTTTGATGCCAGCCCCCGTCATTCCATCATTTGAACGGTTGTGCGGCTTCTGACGTCCGCTCCCCCACCAACCGCTCCCTCGATGCCGCGGCCCCTAGCTCTCACCCCTCAGGGCAGAGCTCGAAGGCCTTCTCCAGCGCCTGAATCTGACTCGTGAATGTGCTCTCGATTTGGCCGCCCTTGGCATAAGCGGCGATGTAGGCGGCGGCCTCGCGCTTCTCGGCGCCCTCATTCACGTCGAGAACCGTGTAGCTCACGCCTTCCGCTGATGGCGCCTTGATCAGGATGGCCTTGGTGCCGCCGTAGCTCGCCGTCCACACGCGACAAGCCGTCTTGGTGGCCTGAGCAGGCGGCGCGGGCGGTGCCGGCGGCTGCGTCATGCTCTTCAACATGCTGCCGACCGTGGACGCTGCCTGCATGAGCGGCGAGAGTGCCGTTGCGGCCTCGCTCGGCTGCGTTGCCGGCGGCGGCATCGGGTTGGCGCGGGCGCCGGCGCCGATGGAGGCCGTCTCGATCGATGGGTTCGTCGCGGCTGGAGCCTCGCCTTCATTGGCAAGTGCGCCGAGACCGGCACCACCAAGGCTGCTGCGGCGAGTTTCGCCGCGCGCGTGCGCTTCATCGATAGCGCGCTGGGCGATCTCGCGGCCAGGTGTCGTGGGACGCAGAGCCGTGCGCTGAGAAGAGGATGCGGGCTCGTCCACCTGCGCCACTACCGGTGCTGCAGGAGCGCCGACGGGCTTGCCGGGCCGCGCTTCGGCAAGAAGCTCGGGCGCCGGATCAGATGTATTGCAGAAATGCTCGGCGAAGATCTCGGCGTGCTTCTCGATCATGGAAGCATAGGATTTGGTATTAGCCCACTTCTCGGCGAGATCGGCGTAGGTCATCGGACCTTTGATGCCGGCGCGCCAGTCGTCGAGCACCTTCCACTCGATGACCTTCTGCGTGCGCTCGGCGACCGGGGCTTCGATCCGTTCGCCGGTATACATGAGTACGTGCTGGAGATGCGCGAGCACGCCCGTCGAGACATCGGGGAACGACTCGCCCGGCACGCCACGCCCGGTGGAGCCGAGACCGGCGAAATTGTTCTGCTTTGGTGCGACGTTGCCGCGCCGGCCCTTCTCACGCTCAAACGTGAGATAGCCCGTCTCGATCACCATTTGGAAGAAGGCATAGTCCCAGCGCATGCCGAGCGCTTCGCCATGGCGCATGTACTCGACCGCGATTTTCTCGTGCTCGGCACTGAGCCGCGGATTGCGGTCCTTGATGAAGGCCATCAGGCGGCCGGGCGTTACGCACTCCGGCACGCTATTCGACGGCGTGATCTTGATGGGAGGAAGGCTCTCTGCGGCAAGACTTGTGGCCGGCAGGAGCAGAACAGCGGCGATAACGCCGACAGACGCACGAAAGGACATACGACACCCAACTCAGCTACGCGACCGACACAACCGGATACGCGACGCAACACCCCCGACACTACGCCCCAAGATTTCCCGTTAATCTTAATAGGCGCTGAGTTAATGGAGCGTTACCCGAAGGCTCACGCTGACCACTTCGGGATGATTGTCGGAGGTTTGCGGCGCGAGTTGGGGCAGGCAGGGCCGGAATTGTGGCGGCGGCGACGAAGTCCGGCGGCCGCCAGATCAAACATTGAGCAAAATGACTACGCCTACGACAACCAGAGCAATGCCGAGGCCTTCCCGCGAGGCAAGGCCTTGCTTGAACATGCTGCGGGCAACGATCTGAGCGAAAAAGATCTCGACGAGCGCAAGCGTGCGGACTCTGGCGGCGCTTTCGAGCGCGAAGGCGAGGAACCACATCTGCGAGGCGAACGCGCCCATGAAGCCCGCGAACACGGACGGCCGCCAGGCGCGGAAGATCGCCATGAGCCGGTCCCGCTCGAAGATCCCGAGGTATGCAGTCAGCACGGCCGTCTGCATGACGAGGCCGACGGCGAGCGTGGTCGTTGCCGCGACGACGAAGTTCGGATGTCCGAGCGCGAGGATGCCGCCGCGGTAGCCAATGGCAGAGATGCCGAACATGGCGCCTGCCGCCAGTCCGAGGAGTGCCGGTTGCCAGCCGCCGTCCGCGACCGCGGCGGCCTGATCCTTCGGCCAGGACATGATGACGACGCCGGCACAGGCAATGAGGATCGCCAGGAGCAGGGGAATGCTCAGCGCGTCACCGAGGAAGATAAGGCCAAACAGCGCGACGTGCACCGGCTCGATCTTGATCAGCGCTGTCGTCACCACGAACGACTTCTGCTTGAGGGCGGCGAGCAGCATGGCTGTTGCCGCGATCTGCGTGCCCGCGCCGAGGATCGCCCAGAGGATCATCCGGCTGTTGAGCGCTGGGAACGAGTAGCCGGTTGCCGCCAGGACGATAGCGAGAAAGAGGAGCGCGAAGGGCAGGCCGAACAGGAAGCGCACGTGTGTCGCACCGACCGTGCCGAGCGTCGCCGTCAGCTCTTTCTGCATGGCAT
>JAEZAW010000299.1 GCA_023430315.1 Pseudomonadota bacterium
GTTGAGCGCCGCATTGCCGAACACTGCCGATGCGCAATCTCGCGGGCGGATCGTCGGCTACGTGAAGACGTGCAGTACGTACGGCAATGGCTGCACTACGGCGCCTATACGACGCGGGCGAAACGGCTACGAGTTCCGTCTGCCCGGCGGAACGTGGATCGAGTGCCGGGCCGATTGCCGAAATGCCTTGCGCGAAGACTCCGTCGACTTCTGGGAGACCCAGCGCGAGAGGCAGCGGGACTGGTGAGGCTCGAACCGAGGGCCGACGCGACCTGCCTCAGTTCTTCTTCTGAGGCAGGTTCAACCGGATGTGCAACTCGTTGAGCTGCTTGTTGGACGCTTCCGAGGGGGCGCCCATGAGCAGGTCGCTCGCCTGCTGGTTCATCGGGAAGAGCGCGACGTCGCGCACGGTCGAGCAGCCCGTGAGCAGCATGACAATGCGCTCGATGCCGGCCGCCATACCGCCGTGCGGCGGCGCGCCGTACTGGAAGGCGCGATAGAGCGCGCCGAAGCGCGCCTCCACGACTTCCGCACCGAGACCCGCGACGCCGAACGCCTTCACCATCGTGTCAGGACGGTGATTGCGGATGCCGCCCGAGGCAAGCTCATAGCCGTTGCAGACCAGATCGTATTGATAGGCCTTGATCGCGAGATAGTCCTCGGTGGACTTGGCCGCGTCGAGCGTCGCCGATCCGCCCTGCGGCATGGAGAAGGGGTTGTGCGAGAAGTCGATCTGCTTCTCGTCCTCGTTCCACTCGTAGAAGGGGAAGTCGACAATCCAGCAGAAGGCAAAGCGGTTCTCGTCGACGAGCTTCAGCTCGCGTCCGACCTGGTCACGCGCGAGGCCTGCGAATTTGTAGAAGCGTGTCGGATCGCCTGCCGTGAAGAATGCAGCGTCTCCAGTCGCAAGACCGAGTTGGCTCTGGATGGCGGCTGCTCGCTCGGCACCGATGTTCTTGGCAATCGGGCCGGCGCCGGCCGCGCCTTCTTCCTCGCGCCAGAATACATAGCCGAGGCCGGGCTGGCCTTCCTTCTGCGCCCAGGCATTCATGCGATCGCAGAACGCGCGGGAGCCACCGCCTTTGGCCGGCAGTGCCCACACGCGCACTTTCGGGTCTTTCTCGATCATGCCGGCGAAGACCTTGAAGCCCGAGCCGCGGAAATGCTCGGTCACGTCCTGCATCTCGATGGGGTTACGCAGGTCCGGCTTGTCGCTGCCGTACTTCGCGATCGCGGTGTCATAGGGAATGCGCGGGAAGGTCGCCGTCACCGGCTTTCCCTCGGCGAACTCCTCGAACACGCCGCGGATGATCGGCTCCATGGTGCCGAGCACGTCGCTCTGCTCGACGAAGCTCATCTCGACATCAAGCTGGTAGAATTCGCCCGGCAGGCGGTCGGCGCGCGGGTCCTCGTCGCGGAAGCAGGGCGCGATCTGGAAATAGCGGTCGAAGCCCGACATCATCAGGAGCTGCTTGTACTGCTGCGGCGCCTGCGGCAGCGCGTAGAACTTGCCCGCGTGCACGCGCGAGGGGACGAGGAAGTCGCGCGCGCCTTCGGGGCTCGAAGCGGTTAGGATCGGCGTCGGGAACTCGTTGAAGCCCGCATCATGCATGCGGCTGCGGATCGCGCGCGTGATGGCGAGCCGCTTCATGATGATGCCGTGCAGCGTCTCACGGCGCAGATCGAGAAAGCGGTAGGTGAGGCGCAGGTCCTCCGGATAGTCCGGCTCGCCGAACACGGGAACGGGCAGCTCCTTGGCCTCGGAGAGCACTTCGATCCCTGATGCGTAGACCTCGACAGCACCCGTCGCGAGCTCGGCATTGACCGTGCCCTCGGGACGCGCGCGCACCTTGCCGTCAATGCGCACGACCCACTCCGAGCGCAGGCGCTCGGCGGTCTTGAAGGCGGTGGTGTCCGGATCGACGACGATCTGAGTGAGGCCGTAATGGTCGCGCAGGTCGATGAACAGCAGGCCGCCATGGTCGCGGACGCGATGAACCCAGCCCGAGAGGCGCGTTTCCGAGCCGATATCGCTCTCTCTCAGCGCGCCGCATGTGTGCGAGCGGTAGCGGTGCGTGCTGGCGTCTGCCATGGCCGGGCTCCTTCACGCCGGAGGCGCGATCGTTGCGACGCGCGCGCTCAGGGGCGCTGCGCGTCGAAATGGGGTCAAATCGGGCCGGAACAGCGCACGCACGCCCGGCCTTGTCAAGGTGGGGCGGACCCTCAGTCCGGGTAACGCCGCGACGCCAATACCCAGCCGAGTATCCAGCCGAGCATGAGGGCCACAAGATTCCCGGTCATGAAGACCAGGGTGTGCCAGCCGTCTACGTCGTCCGGGTTCTCGAAGGGCATGTCTGAGAGGACCCAGGTCGCGAGCGGTCTGCTCACAAACAGGGTTGCGATCAGCGCGAAGGCCATCGCCACTACCATCGATATCAAGTAGCGCATGGCTTACTTCACTTCCCAGAACCAGGCTCCTTAGCCTGCGCATAATTTGAGTAGTACCTGAGTCAGGAGAGCCACTCCACTCGGGGAGATCCCGCGCAATCGGCTTGCTCTGGATGTTCGTCGGATCGTGCGCGGCAATGCACGGGGCGCAGGTGCGGCGGTTCCTACCAGGTGGCATATCACTGCAGTGCTCCGGGCGCCGTGCCCCCGAATCGGTCGCTTCCAGGCCCCCTGTGTCGACGGCGGAATGCCTGTGGCCCGGTCAAGGTGCCGCATGGGCGATGCAGTGTGGCCCAATCGCCTTGAAGTTGGGCGGTCGACGTTGCAGCATCCGGCCCGCAAAAAGGATTCGGGGTGAGCCGTGGCTCGGCTCCGGTCGAACGCGCCAACTTGAGCGCAGCAGATGCGGCAGCATCCGGCGCGTCGGACACACGGGGGAAGAGCCGCAATGGCGGGCACCGGCGAGCCGAGACGGACGTTCGCCTTCACCTTCGGGCTGGAACGGCTCGGCCTCGTGGCGCTACGCGCGCCGTGGCTCACGTTCTGCCTGATCGTCATTCTGACGGTGCTTGCGATCTTCGGCGTGATGCGCCTCAAGGTCGACGATAGCCTCTCCGAGCTCTTCCGCACGAACACGGCCGAGTTCCGCCAGTACGAGGAGATCGATCGCCGCTTTCCTTCGAGCGAATACGACGTCCTGGTCGTCATCGAGGGACCGGGTCTGCTCGAGCGGGACAAGCTCAAGGCCGTCCACGATACGATCGTCGATCTCCAGCTCGCCGATGGTGTGAATGGTCTCGTGTCGATGCTGTCCGCGCGCGAGAAGCCGGATGCCAGCGGCTATGCCGCGCCCGTCGTTCCCGACGAGTTGCCGGAAGGCGCCGACTACGACGCCATGATTGCTCGGCTCAAGAGCAACGAGATCGTCACGGGCAAATTCCTCTCCGACGATGGCACGCTCGCGCTGGCCGTCATCGCGCTCGACCGCAAGGTCGTCGAGGAGCGCGGCGCGAAGGCCATCATCGGCGGCATCCTCTCAGAAGCGGAGAGCGGGCTCGAGGGCACCGGCCTCAAGGTGCAGCTGACCGGCGCTCCGGTCATGCAACTCGAGATCCGTAATGCCG
>JAEZAW010000031.1 GCA_023430315.1 Pseudomonadota bacterium
ATGCTGCTCACGGGCTGCTCGACCGTGCGCGACGGCGCGCTCTTCCCGATGAACCAGCAGGCGAGCGATCTGCTCATGGGCGCCCCCTCCGAGGCCTCCAACAAGCAGCTCAACGAGTTGCACATCAGGCTAAATCTGCCTCAGAAGAAATCCTGAGGCAGATCGGAGCCGCGCGCAGATTTCGCGCCTCTAATTGAAGTTTCCGTCGCCGCTCTCCTCACGGAGCGTCTCCCAGAAGTCGATAACCTCGCGGCGCAAGGTATCCTTGCAGCTCTGCTTGCAGCGCATCCACGTGCCGCCCGGCAGACGAAACTCATCGTCGTTCGCGCCGCGCCGGAGCGGGACGGTCTGGCAGCCATTGCCGTAGATGCTGCAGGCCGTGACCGTACCCTGGCTCGCGGATCCTTTCCTTCGCGATTGTGCATCGGCGGCGCCCACGAAGCTCAGGGCGATCGCAGCCGCAAGCGCACCCCCCAATACCGACCTCAGGACCATTTGACGGTCTCCTTGCTTTTTTGCCTTTCAATTATTCCGGATTAGCGCGTCCCACGCTGACGCTCGCGCTGCGTCTCCCAGAAATCCAGCATGTCTTCGCGAATGGCATTCTTGCAGTCGGCTCGGCAGCTCACCCAGGTGCCACCGGGCATGCGAAACTCGTAACCGAACTGCGCCCTGCGCACCGGCGCACTCGTGCAGCCATTGCCGTAGGTGCTGCACGCTCTGACTACACCGTCATAACCACCACCCCGTCCGCGTTGCGCCTCGGCCGGTGACGCTATCGCGACGGCCGCTAGCGCACTCGCTGCAGCCGAAACCAACATCTTGATCGTCATGTGGCCTCTCCTGTCTGCGCCCGATCGGATGACAGCGTATCCAGCTCGGGACCGCGGCGTCGAAGTTCGCTCCTGACCTGTTCAAGTCGCCCGGCGGGCTTCAGTCCTTGCCTAGCCTTGCGCAGGCTAGGGGTAAATGATCGCAGCGCGCTTCGTATCCCAGAAGTCGACGGTCTCCTCCCGCAGCGCCTGCCGGCAGTCGGTGCGGCACCCCACCCAAGTACCGTGCGGCATGCGGAACTCATACCCGCTCTCTGCGCGCCGGATGGGTGCACTTGTGCAACCGTGACCATAGATACTGCACGTCATGACAACACCGGCCATGATCTCGTGTGCCGTCTGAGCGCGGGCGGCGCTCGCGCCTGAAGCGATCCCAGTCAAGACGGCCATAGTGGACAGTACGATCCTCCGCGCCATGCAGCCTACTCCGTTGCGATGTGCTGATGTTACGACACGCCACACGCTCACGTAGGGTGTGCGGCGTCAGTCGGTAGCATCGGCATGTGTGGTGCAGGCTGCAGGCACACCACGCGCGCATTGGCGAGTTTGCTCTCGTTTGCGGTGAAGTTGGATCACAACGCCTTGAACTGGTCTTAACCTTGCACTCAATCCGATCGAAGCGCCGACGGAAGGGAACGGCGGAGGGCCAACGCGGTTGCAGTGTATGATCCCTCGCAGCGGTCAGCACTTCACGGAGGTTTGAATGGCTCAAAAAATTGATGCGGCGCAGCGAAGCGCAGCGCTTGCCTCTCTCACCGGCTGGACACTGGTCGATGGACGCGACGCCATTACCCGCACTTTGAAGTTCGCGGATTTCAGCGTCGCGTTCGGCTTCATGACGCGGGTCGCGCTCGCGGCCGAGAAGCTTGATCACCATCCTGAATGGCTGAACGTGTGGAATCGCGTCGAGATCACGCTTTCGACGCACGACGCTGGCGGGCTGACCGAGCGCGACATCAAGCTCGCGAAGATCATCGACAAGATCGCCGCCGATGCGGCAGCCTGAAAGGCCTCCATAATGCTCAACTCGAGCCTGCTCAGCCCTTCTTCTTCTTGCCGGCAGTGGCCGGCGGTCCGCCAAACATGTCGGCGGAGATGCTCGAGTACCAGCCGATCGACTCCTGATAGTTCTGTGCGCGCGTCGCCGCATCCTCGCCGGGCTTCGATATGAACGAGCCCGAAGGCTCGAGCTTGCCGCCCTTGGCCGTGTAGTTCGCGCCGATCTTCACGTTGTCGTCCGGCGCCAGCAGCGACCAGCAGGTATTGCGGAAGCGGGCCGGGAAGCGCTCACCCTTCGCGAGCTCCGCGAGGATGTCGGTGGCCGCCACCTTTGCCTGACTGTTCGCCGAGAATGCCGACTTCGGCATCTCGGCAGCGATCGTCGCATCGCCGAGGACGTAGACATCCTTCACCAGCGCCGATGCGAAGTTCTCGGGATTGACCGGGCACCAGTCTCCCTTGGCAAGCCCAGTATCCAACGCGATCTTCCCCGCGCTCTGCTGAGGAATGACATTCGCGACGTCGAACTTGACCTTCTTCCCCGCCTTCGTCGTGATCTCGCGCGACTTCAGGTCAAAACTCGTGACGCTGAAATCGTCGATGTCGTTCGAGAGATTAAGCTCGAGTACGTCCTTGTAGTACTTGTTGAACGCCTCGACGAACAACGGCTGCTTCGAGAAGGCCTTCTTCGGATCGACGATGACGAGACGCGACTTCGGTTTCCGCGTCTTGAGGTAGTGCGCGATCATGGCCGCCCGCTCGTAGGGGCCCGGCGGGCAACGATAAGGGTTGTTCGGCATGACCATGGCGACCGTACCGCCATTCGGCATCTGATCGATCAGGCGCTTGAGGTGCTGCTTGGCGGGACCGTCGCTCGTGTAGGCGTGGGGTGCGCGCCCGCTCGCGGCAGCCGTCGAATATCCCGGGACGGAGTCGTACTTGATGTCGATGCCCGGCGAGACGACGAGCTTGTCATAGGCGAGCGTCTGGCCGCCACTCGTGCGAACAGTCTTCTTGGCCGTGTCCACTGCGGTTGCGCGCTGATGGACGACGGTGATGCCGAGCCGGCTCAGGCCGTCATAGTTGTGGTTGAGCGAAGCAAAGGGACGGAACCCGCCGAGATAGAGGTTCGAGAAGAAGGACGAGGAATAGATCCGGTTCGGCTCGACCAGCGTCACGCGGAGTGCGGGCGCGCCGAGCTTAAGCGCACGCGCAACGCTCGCGCCGCCAGCGCCGCCACCGATCACCACGACACGCCCCGCGCCAGCTCCCTGCGCGATGGCGAATGTGCCGAAGCTCGTCGTTGCGACGGCGCCGGCTCCCGCGCCAATGATCAAATTACGTCTGGAAATTTCGGTCATTCACACCTCCCGTAAAGTTCAATCGGATGCTTGAACCTGCCGCGCTTCTTTTGCGGTCTTTCGGGCGTCGGTGCTTATAATTTATTTCGATAAGCTTCCGCGCTCGTGACGCCTTGCACGTCACACGGTCTGTTATCTCTTTTCGATGTGCTTTGCCGCAAAATTCGGTGCCGCCGCGCCGCTGCGTTGCAGTGCGGCACGCGCATCCTCGATGAGCGCGGCCATCTGCATCCAGAAGAGGTCGGCCCCGCCATAGCCGACAATGCGGCCGATCTCGCGTCCCCGCACCAGCAGGACGAACGTCGGCGAGAACACGACGCGTTCGATGAAGGCGATATCCGGCGCGTGGCGGTAGCGGCGGACGAGGGGTACAAGTTTACCGTCTTCGCTCGCGATATAACCCGGCGCCACCTCGCGCTCCCAGCGCGCGCAATACGGACAGCCGGGATCGCCGATCATGACCAGCACGGCGGGCGCGGTCGCGATATCGATCTCGAGTGTGGACGGGGGTTGCTGAGCGCGCGCGATGCCGGCGAGCAGCATGAGTGCAATCAGATACGTGAGCAGATGCAGGACAGGGCGCACAGCGTGCTTCATAACGGTTAAATCCAAGGCACTTCTGAGCGCCCCTGCGGTTGCATACAAACATTCTAATATGCTACTGGCAATGCGCAAGCAATCGACGGCGTCAGCAGTCATAGCGAGACGCAATACGCCCTCATTTCCAGGGCAACGTGCCCCGGTGTGTGGCCAGTACGGAGGAGGCCCGGTGCCAAACGCCGGGAGTGCGAAAAGCAATGACGCGAAGGATGGAATTCGAGGTTCTCGGTCGCCGGACCTTCCTGATCGGCGCGGGCTCCAGCTTGGCGGTCGCGACGCTCCTCGCCAACCTGCCGGCGCTTGCGCAGGAGCCTGTCCGCAGCATCGACGAGGCGCTGAAGAAAGTTCTCGGCG
Organism: Pseudomonadota bacterium; assembly: GCA_023430315.1. Classification (GTDB taxonomy): domain Bacteria; phylum Pseudomonadota; class Alphaproteobacteria; order Rhizobiales; family Hyphomicrobiaceae. The sequence continues at coordinate 4,148 of JAEZAW010000031.1, forward strand.
ACGCCACGGCGAGCGAGAGCGGCATCACGCTCGAGGTGCCCGAGATCGCCGAGAACGGCAACACCGTGCCCTTCACCCTCGCCGTAGAGAGCCCGATGACGGAGGCGAACTTCGTCAAGACGCTGCACATCTTCGCGACGGGCAATCCGCAGGTCGGTGTGGCGAGCTACCACTTCACGCCGACTTCCGGCAAGGCAGCGGTGTCGAGTCGGATGCGCCTCGCGCGGACACAGGATGTCATCGCGGTGGCTGCGCTGAGCGACGGGAAATTCCTGCTCGGGAAGCGTAATGTGAAGGTCACGATCGGCGGCTGCGGCGGCTGAGGCAGGATCAGGGAACGAGAACGATGTCAGCAGCAAAACCCCGCATCCGCATTCCGGAAAAGGCCAAGGTCGGCGAGATCATCGAGATCAAGACGCTCGTGCAGCACGTGATGGAGACCGGGAACCGCAAGACGGCCGACGGCAAGGTCGTCCCGCGCAACATCATCAACTCGATCACGGCGAGCTTCAACGGCGTCGAGTTCTTCAAGGCGGACATTCACCCCGGCATCTCGGCGAACCCCTACATCGCCTTCTTCATGAAGGTGCCGGGGGCCGGCGAGTTCGAGTTCACCTGGGTCGACGACGCCGGCGTGAAGATCTCGCAAAAGACGCCGCTCGCCGTCGGCTGATCTGAGCGCGCTCAATTCGAAAGCCCCTCTCCCGGCCAGGGAGGGGGGCTTTGTCGTTCAGAAATAGAAATCGAGCCTGAAGTAGCCGGGACCGCCGTCCGGGGCATCGCGCCCCTGCGTCTCCCAGAAATCGACCGTCGCGAGGCGCAACGTCTCCGAACAGCTCCGCTTGCACTCGATCCATGTGCCGCGCGGCATACGCACCTGCCAGCCATTGGGGCCGCGCCGGACCGGCCCCGACACCGTGCCATGGCCCCAGCGGCTCTCGGCCACGACATAATTCGGGGGCCCGCCATCGCGCGACCGCTGCGCCGCGGCATCCCCGAAGACGGCCGCATCGGCGGTGAGCGCAATGCCGCTTGCAAGCGCCAGCACCGCGAGTGGCGCCGAAATCCTTCTCATGATCAGTCTCCCCTCGTCTCGGATCCCCGCCGGGACATCGCCGGCTGGCGGCACAGCCGCCCGCGCACTGCCACCACCCATCAGGCGGTCATTCCCCTCACCCGACGCAACTAGCCACGCGACAGGCTGATATTCACGGCCTTGAGGCCGATCCCGTTCGTCTCGATCGACACCGAGTGGCGCTCGCCCGTGATCGCCACATTCATGGAGCCGGAGAACGTGCCGCCCGTGATGGACATGTTGATCCGCCCCGAGGTTACCTTGCCGATCACCGTGCCGGCCGCATTGAAGGTGCGCTCTTCCCAGCTGCCCTCGACCTGGCTCCCGCTCTGGTTCAGGCTGGCGCGCAGCTCGATCTTGTTGCTTGCCGAGGCGCAGCGCAGCGCGATGCCGAGGTTGTCCGATTCCTTCTGCGTGTAGTACGCGCGGCACTTCAGTGCCTCGGACTTCCCGTTCTCGAGTTTGATCTGCCCTGAGCCGCTCCAGTTGCCCGCAAGCGTCTGAAAGGGCGTCTGTGCGTGCGCCTGCGAGGTGCCAGCAACCCCGAGCAGCGCAGCGAGGGCGATCACGAGCCCTCCGGCGCGTGCCCCAGCGCGCGACATTGACCCGCTCATTGCATCTCTCCCTGCTGTCTTCGTGCCGTTGACCAACGCACGCAGCTCCGCGCCCCACCTGCACCCAGGTGACCGCGTAGATGGGGATACGGCTGTATTGCCGCAAGTAGGTATCATCTTATGTTCCCTACGTCAGCCCGATGACGCCCCAGTTACACTGTCGGTTCCGCCAGCAGGCACATTGGCAACACCCCCTGCCAGCTATGCGCCGGTGGCCTGTTGACTGGAAAACCAGCACTCTGGCGCCTAACTTCCCGACAGGGTAAAGGGGCTGGTCGGATCATCCCGACGCCCAAATCTGAGCGGCCATCAGCCGAGAACAAAAACAATGAACAATTCCTACGGCACGGCCGCCGACATCGATTCGGGCTACGCATGGCTGCGCCTCTTGGCGGCAGCATTGATCGGCACCATCGGCAACGTCGGCATGTGGTCGGTGGTGGTCGTCCTCCCGGCCCTACAGGCCGATTTCGGGGTCGATCGGGGCGCGGCATCGCTTCCCTATACCCTCACGCTCCTCGGCTTCGGGTTCGGCGGCGTCATCGCTGGCCGTATTGCTGACCGCCACGGCATCATGCTTCCCGTCATGGGCGGCGCCATCGCTATCGGGCTCGGCTATGTCGCCTCGGCGTACGCGCAAAGCCTGTGGCAGTTCGCCATTGTATTTGGGCTCCTGATCGGCCTTTGCGGCACGTCGACCATTTTTGCACCGCTGCTCGCCGACATGACGCACTGGTTCAACAAGCGGCGCGGCATCGCCGTCGGCATCTGCGCCAGCGGCAACTATCTTTCGGGCACCATCTGGCCGCCCATCCTGCAGGCCGGCATCGACACCTACGGCTGGCGGCTCACGCATATCGCGGTCGGCATCTTCTGTACGGTATCGCTCCTGCTACTGGCGCCGTTCCTGCAGCGCCGCCCGCCACCGCCCGCGCCCGTCACAGCCACGAATATCGCCCATGAAGCCTCGCCGGCCCTCGTCGGGCTCAGCTCATCAACGCTGCAGACGCTGCTCATCGTGGCGGGCCTTGCGTGCTGTGTCGCCATGTCGATGCCGCAGGTGCATATCGTGGCCTACTGCGCCGATCTCGGCTTCGGCGCCCAGCGCGGTGCCGAGATGCTGTCGATCATGCTCGGCTTCGGCGTCGTAAGCCGGATCGCGTCCGGCTTCATCTCCGACAAGATCGGTGGTCTCGCCACCGTGCTCCTCGGATCGGCCCTGCAAACGGTGGCGCTTGTCCTCTACATGCCCTTCGATGGCCTCGCGTCGCTCTACGTCGTCTCGGCGCTCTTCGGCCTCTTCCAGGGCGGCATCGTGCCGGCCTACGCCCTCGTGGTGCGCGAGCTGTTTCCGTCCCGCGAAGCCGGAACGCGCGTTGGCGTCGTCATCATGTCGACGCTGTTCGGCATGGCGCTCGGCGGCTGGATGTCGGGCGCGATCTTCGACTTCACGGGCTCCTATCAGGCCGCCTTCCTCAATGGCGTGATCTGGAACCTGCTCAATGTCGCGATCATCCTCTTCCTGCTGCTCCGGCGACGCAATCGCACCACGCCGCCGACATACCCGCGGAAAGCACCAGGCCACGAGCGGTTCGCACGCGCCTAGTCGCGTCGCTACCAGGCGATCTCGAGGATCTCCATCACATCAGCCGGGCCACTGATCTTCTTCGGATTCCGCCGCACGGGCGCGTAGGTCATGGCCCGCTCGGCAATGTCGGGGAGATTTTCGCGCTTGATGCCGAGCGCACGCAGGTTGCCGGGCTGGCCAATGCGCTGGACGAGCTCGGCAATGAGATCGCCGGCCGACCGATCAGGCGCGCCCATGGCAGCACTGAGCGCCTTCTGACGCTCGCCGTTGAAAGAAGCATTCCAGCGCAGCACGGCTGGCAACATGACGCAGCTCGTATGTCCGTGCGGTACGCCGTATCCGGAGCCGAGCACATAGCCGATGCCGTGGCTTGCACCGCTGCCTGCGCCGGCAATCGAAGCCGCAATGGCCTGCCACATACCGAACTGACCATCGAGACGCGCGGAAAGATCGTCCGGACGCTCAACCATGGCCGGCAGTGAGCGATGGAGTAGGCGCAGGCCCTGCAGCGAAAGCGGCTCGGTCGCCGGATTGGCGGTCGGTGAGCAGTACGACTCGACCGCGTGATCGACCGAGCGGATGCCGGTCGAGACGAGCAGCCACTCCGGCGTCGCGCGTGTCATGAGCGGATCGAGGATCACCGTCATCGGCACGAACAGGCGGTGACTGAACGACTGCTTGAAGTGCGTCTCGCTGTTGGTGATCCCCGCGTTGGGCGTGAACTCGGCCGCGGAAAGCGTGGTCGGGATTGCGATCATACGAATGGCATCGAGTGGCGGCACCATCGGCGTCGGAACACGGCCATCGTCGCGCCCCGAACGATAGGGCTCCATCCCGGCCGTGCTCTCTATGCCATGCCAGAGACACATGAGCATGGCTTTAGTCGCATCGACGACCGAACCGCCACCGACCGCCACGATGAGATCGGCCTTGGCTGCACGCGCGGCAGTCGCGCCGGCGATCACGTCCTCACGCGGACTGTGTGAGGCAATCGCGCTGAACGTGCCGACGTGCAGGTCACCGAGCGCCTTCTCGATGGTTTGCAGAGGGCCGTCCGCGAGCTTCGCCAGAGAGCGCGTCGCCGTGACAAAAATCCGGCGCGCGCCGCGCTGCTTGATCTCCGTGAGCAGCGCCTCGCCGGCGGGTTCGCCAAAAACGATCCGTTCCTGCGCCTGCATGGTGAACACGCCGCGCGGCAGCGGGCTTGCCTGGCTGGCCATGACATTCCTCCGATGTTTGTTTGAGCGCACTGTGCCGCATCCGAGGGCAGGTCGCAAACTATTGAGGCGCGGGCGCGCACTCAGGTCCCGCATGAGCATATGTCCCTCAACTTTATGCTCATGCGGCGATGACGCAACTGCACACAAGCCTGCCCACTTGCGCTAGTATGACCATCGCAACCGACGTCGCGCCCCGCGCGGCCATCTTGGACGAGCCTCATGCCGCTCCGTCGGGCCTGCTGAGAACCAGGAGACGAGAACGTGCTGCGCAAAGAACTCTTCAATGCCGATGCCATGCTCGAGCGCCTGCTGCCATGGGTGCGCGAGGAGAGCCCCACGTACCATATCGCCGGCGTGAACCGGATGATGGATCTCGTCAGCGCCGATCTCGCAAAGCTCGGCGGCACAATCGAGCGGGTTCCGGGCACTGGCGGTCTCGCCGACATCGTGATGGTGCGGTTTCCGGGTCGCGAGGGCGTCAACAGCCCCGGCATTCTCATTCTCTCGCACCTCGACACCATCCATCCTGTCGGCACGCTCGCCGGCCGCTTGCCACTACGACGTGACGGCGACCGCTACTTCGGTCCCGGCATCTACGACATGAAGGGCGGCGTCGCGATTGCTATCGAAGCTTTGAAGATCGCGCGCGAGAACGGTGGCGTGCAGCTGCCGGTCACCTACATGCTCATTCCCGACGAGGAGATCGGCAGTCCGTCCTCGCGCGAGCGCATCGAGCAGGAAGCGCGCGCGCACCGCTACGTACTCGTCACGGAACCGTGCAAGAATGGCGTGATCGTCACAGGGCGTTTTGCCTTCCAGCGTTTCTGGATCGATATCGAAGGGCGCCCCGCTCACGCCGGCGCGACGAACCGCCAGGGTCGCAGTGCCATCCGCGCCATGGCCGGGCTCATCGAGCGCATCGAGAACATGACTGACTTCGAGCGCGGCATGACCTTCTCGGTCGGCACCATCGAAGGCGGCACGTTCGTCAACGTCATGCCGATCCGCTGCCGCGCGCAGGTTCTGACGGTCGCGCCGACACAGGCAATCTTCGACGAAGTCACCGAGCGCATGATGGCGCTCGAATCGGAGAACGACGGCATTACCGTGAAGATCGAGCGCGGTCCCGTGCGCCCGCTCTGGCAGCCGCATCGCCAGACCATGGCGCTCTACGAGAGAGCGCACGAGATCGCGGCCAATATCGGCTTCAAGCTCGATCACGGCTCGTTCGGCGGCGGCAGCGACGGCAATTTCACCGGCGCCCTCGGCGTCGCGACGTTGGACGGTCTCGGTGTCGATGGCGCGAGTGCGCACACCTTCGAGGAGCACATGCTCGTCTCATCTATGGTGCCGCGCTGCCGCCTCTTCGCCGAGCTGCTGCAGACGCTGGACTAGCAAACAGGACAGGCCATGAAGCAAGTGCGCATTCCCGCTGCCTTCATGCGCGGCGGCACATCCAAGGCTGTCATGTTCAAGGCCGGTGACCTGCCCGCGGACCGCGAGGCATGGACACCGGTCTTCCGCGCCGCGATCGGCGCCAACGATCCGAGCGGACGCCAGCTCGATGGCATGGGCGGCGGCGTCTCCTCGCTCTCCAAGGTGTGCGTGATCGGACCGCCGAGCCGGCCCGATGCCGATGTCGACTACACGTTCGCGCAGATCGGCGTCACGGACGACACCGTCGACTACGCCGGCAATCGAAATATGCGGCAGTGATGCCATGTTATGGATGGCATAGCCGGCGTTGTGCAGGAACAGGCCCAGTTCGCCATAGCGCATGCCGCCTTCGACGGTAACAGTGTTGCGTTCGGTGTCAAGGCGTACGACGCGCTTCAAGCGCGTGGTTGCAACC
>JAEZAW010000075.1 GCA_023430315.1 Pseudomonadota bacterium
GTGGCGAACTTCGGCATCATGAGGGACACTAGCCGAGCCCCCGCGATGCCAAGCGCTGCCAGAAGCTACGGCAGACAGGGCCACGGCGACAAGCACCACGAGGATTGAGCCCCGTCGATCATCCTCGGATGATGGCGCCCCTCAATGCTAGGGTTGCGCTCTGATAGAATTGTGACATATCAGACCGTAAGGCGAGAATCGAAGGGGAGCAGGCAATGAAGACGTACAGCGGAGTGCGCGGGTTCGACGGACTCGTGGTCGAAGTGGATGGCGCGCCCCTCCCCGAGCACTACGAGGTCAAGCAGTTCACGACCTGGGGCTTCGAGTGGACCTATGAAGGCGAGAGCCCGCAGCAGCTCGCGCTCGCCATCCTCTTTGATCACCTAGGCGATGGCCCGAGCGCGATCGCGCTCTCGGAACCGTTCATGCGCGAGGTGGTTGCCGACCTCGACAACGACTGGACGCTGACGAGCGATCAGGTGCAGAGCGCGATCGATCGCATCGAGGCGAGGAAGTAGGCTCGTCAGTCCTTGGCCGGCTTCAGCGTGTCGACCCACGTGACGAAGTTTTCGAGCGGCTCGCGCTCGGTCGTGAAAGAATTCACCTTGGCACTGGTGTCGGGATAGCCGATGCCCATACCGCAGATGACGATCTCGCCATCGGGAATGTCGAGCCGCGCGCGGAGGACCTCGTGATAGTTGGCGAGCGCCGCCTGCGGGATGGTTTCGAGGCCGAACTGACGCGCGGCGATCATGATCGACTGAATGAACATGCCCGTGTCGAGCCACGAGCCCTTTTCGAGCTGACGATCGAGGGTGAAAATCATCGCGGTTGGTGCGCCGAAGAATTCGTAGTTCTGCCGGCGCTGGGCGTGCATTCCCGCTTTGTCGTCACGCGTGATGCCCATGGTGCTGTAGAGGCCCCAGCCGCAGGCGCGCCGGCGCGCGAGATAGGGCTCGTACCACTTCGTGGGATAGTATTCGTATTCGCGCGCGCCCTCGCCGACGGTGTCGTAGCGTTGAAGCAGATCGGCGGCGATCTCGTCGCGCTGCTTGCCGTCGATGACGAAGACTTTCCAGGGCTGGATGTTGGAGCCTGAGGGCGCCCGCCCGGCCGTCGTCAGGATGCGCGCGATCAGCTCACGCGGAACCGGCTTCGTGAGGAAGGCGCGTGTCGATTTGCGGCCGCGGATCGCATCCTCGACGGTGATGGAGCGTTCTCCGGTGCTGCTGCTGGCGTCGTTCATCGTGCTCTCGCTTCTGCGTTCGATCCCTGATCTGCTTTTGGAAATAGCAGGCACGCTCACGCGGCTCCAGACGCAATCGCGGATGCCATGCCCCCATGCGCAGCCGGCAGGCCTCGCTTCAATTGGCGAGCAGGCTGTGTGCGGTCGAAAGATGGTGAAGACGCGGAGGGCCGGCCGGCGGCGATGTCGCGAGTGTGGCAACGGCGTCGAAGGCCCCGACATCGATGTCGGAAAGGCCAGCGGGCTGGGCCTCATCGGCCATGAGCTGACGCGCGCGCGCTGCCACGACGTCGGCACCAGGGCCATTAGCAATGATCCCGAGCGTCTCCAGAAACGCGCCGATGCCTGTCGCGCGCATCTTTGCCGTGGCTTCGAGCCGGGTCCAGGCTGCGAGAATGCTCATCTCGGGATCGTCGGAGGGAAGTGGCGCATCGGGCAGCATTGCAGCGCCGGCGATCTCGATTAGATGGCGGCGTTCGTCGCCGATGCGCACGGGGCGACGTATCTCGGCATCGATGCCGACGCGTCCCTGATCGCGAATGGCGATGAGCACGAGATCTCCGGTGTGACTGAGACTGAAGTCGCCGCTCCAGTCGACGACGCGCGGCTTCACGGTAGCCGCAGCTTCCGCAAAGTGTATGGCGCGCCCGATGCGATCGCCGAGCACGATGTGGAGTGCTGAATGCGCGGCAATCCAGCGCTCGCGCAGCTGCGCGTTCATCATGCGCTCTGCGCGTGCGCGCTCGGCCTCTGTCAGCAGACCGCGCGTTTTCTCGATCGCATGAAGTGCCGCAGCCGAGGCCGCGAGATCGACGATCCACACATCAGTGTCGCCCGAGAACGCCTGTGCTGGACGGGCGTTCCCGGTCACGGGACTAACGCCGACCGCTGGCCGCGCTTGCCCCGAGCGGCGCTTTGGCGCGCAGCGTCTCGCCCGCAAGCAGTGCCCGGCAAGCGCTGAGCTCGGAGATCGCAGCAGCAACCACATCCCGACGGGCAGACGGTACGTCGCCACCAGCGCGCGCCTTGGGCGTGCCAGCTTTGCGGCGCGTGCTCGAGGTCGCGCCAGAAGCAGCGGCCTCTCCGATCGGCGGCGCCGTCGCGATCTGTGCTGCTACGTCGTTGGCCGCAAGCTGCTTGACGGTCTCGACGCCCTGCTCCTTGAGAATGCGCTGGACGCCTCTGATGGTGTAGGCATCGCGATTGAGCAGAGTTTGAATGCCCTTGATCAATTCCACGTCCTCGGGCCGGTAGAAACGTCGTCCACCGCCGCGCTTCAGCGGCTTGAGCTGCTTGAACCGCTGCTCCCAGAATCGCAGTACGTGCTTCGGCACGTCCAGCTCGGTGGATACCTCGCTGATCGTGCGGAATGCATCCGCCGACTTTGCCATGTTAGTGCCCCGCCGTGTTCATGGCCGCATACCGTCGCCCAACGGTGCAAGGCCAATCTTCGTGTTCAATTTCCGAAGTTCCAGATGCGTCGGTATTAGCGTCCCGAACGAACTTCGGAATCACGTGGGACGCTAGGACTATAATCCTGATCGCGTGATTTGGATCGGAATTTCGCTTGCTATCGCGCCATGATCACGGGCGCTTTTCCGATCATCACACAGCCTCAACTTACTCCGCGGCTTTGCGGCGATTGAGGCGCGTATTGATGCGCTCCTTCATGATATTGCTCGGCCGGAAAACCAGCACGCGACGCGGCGTGATCGGCACTTCCTCGCCGGTCTTGGGATTGCGGCCCATACGCTGCGCTTTCGCGCGCACACCGAACGAGCCGAACGAGGAAAGCTTCACGCCTTCGCCCTGCGAAAGCGTCTCTGATATCTCACTGAGCACGCGCTCGACGAGCTCTTGTGACTCGTTCCGCGGCAGACCGACTTTGCGAACTAAAGCGTCCGCCAGATCCGCGCGGGTCAATGTCTTGCTGCCCATTGGTAAACGCCTCCCCGGTGCTTCATTGTGTAGAAGCTACCGGCAGTGCGCGGGTCGGTCAATGCCTCTGAACAACAACCGGCTGATATCGCAATCAAAATTGTTCCATTGCAACAATCATGTGCACGCGATGCGACAGCGCACGTATTACCTAATCGCCGTTCACCAACGGGCGAGCACGGCGCCCCAGGTGAAACCGCCGCCCATGGCCTCCATCAGGACCAGGCTGCCCTCTTTCACGCGGTGCTCCTCAAATGCCTGATTCAGCGCTAGTGGTATGGAGGCGGCCGACGTGTTTCCGTGTTTCGCCAGCGTTGTCATGATCTTACCGGGACTGACGTTGAGTCGCTTGGCGATACCGTCGAGAATGCGCTGATTGGCCTGGTGCGGGACGAAAAGGTCGATCTCCTCGGCCGCGTAACCCGTTTCCACGAGCGTTTCTTCGATCACGCCCGAGATTTTCTGTCCCGCGTGGCGGAACACCACGCGGCCGTTCATGCGCAGATGGCCGGTGGTCTTGGT
>JAEZAW010000085.1 GCA_023430315.1 Pseudomonadota bacterium
CGCGCTTTACGCCCGGGTCTATGGCGCCAGCCACGACCACGTGCCCGACGTGAATGCCTTTGGGACCAAGCTCGCGGGCCATGCTCTGCGCCACCATCCTCAGACCTGCCTTGCCGGCTGAGAAACCAGCGAAGCCAACGCCGCCACGCAGTGAGGCCGTCGCGCCCGTGAAGAGAATCGTCCCACGGCCGCGCGGGACCATGCGGCGCGCCGCCTCACGACCGGTGAGGAAGCCCGCCATGCAAGCCATTTCCCAGGTCTTGAAGAATTTCTGCGCGGTTGCGTCGAGGATCGACTCGCGCACGTTGCCGCCGATGTTGTGGGCGAGCACCTCGATTGGGCCATGCTCTTTTTCGATCTGCTCGAAGAGCGCAACGACCTGATCCTCGCGCCGCGCATCGCAGCCGTAGGCAGCCGCTTCCCCACCCGTCTTTTCGATGGAGGCGACGAGATCGGTGAGCTTGTCGGCCGTGCGGCGTGCGACACAGGTGAGGTAACCTTCGCGGGCAAAGCGCCTTGCGATCGCGCCACCGAGCGCATCCCCGGCACCAACGACGAGGCATACAGGCTTGCTGGCCATAGGCGAGGCTCCCTTAGGTTGCCGAATGCGCTAGCATAGGCTCGGCACCCAGCCATGGGGAATGCGCATGAACGTGAACGGCAAACCCTATCGGACCATCTGGCTCGGCGATGACGGCTGGTCCGTGGAGATCATCGACCAGACACATCTCCCGCACGCGTTCGAGATCGTGCGCCTCACCTCGCTCGACGGGGCTGCTCGCGCCATCCGCGACATGCAGGTGCGTGGCGCGCCGCTCATCGGCGTGACGGCGGCCTATGGTCTCGCCCTCGCCATGCGCGCAGACCCATCCGATGCGCGTCTGGCTGACGCCTGCAATGTACTCGCCGCGACGAGGCCGACTGCGGTGAACCTGCGCTGGGCGCTCGCTCGCGTTCGCAAGGTGCTTGCAGCCCGCTCACCGCCCGCCCGTGCCGTCGCTGCCTATGCCGAAGCGGCGCGCATGGCCGACGAGGATGTCGAGACGAACAAATCCATCGGCAAGTTCGGCTTCGATCTCATCAGCCGGATCGCGCGGCTGAAGGCCGGCATGCCCGTGCACATTCTCACGCACTGCAATGCCGGCTGGCTCGCGACCGTCGACTGGGGTACGGCAATGGCACCGATCTACATGGCGCACGAAGCCGGCATGCCACTGCATGTTTGGGTCGACGAGACGCGCCCGCGCAATCAGGGCGCAGCTCTCACGGCTTGGGAGCTCGGCGGTCACGGCGTGCCGCACACGGTCATCGTCGACAATGCCGGCGGTCATCTCATGCAGCATGGTCGGGTGGACATGGTCATCGTCGGCAGTGACCGCACGACCGCCACGGGTGATGTCTGTAACAAGATCGGCACGTATTTGAAGGCGCTGGCGGCGCGCGATAACGGCGTGCCGTTCTATGCAGCGCTGCCTTCCTCGACCATCGACTTCACGATGTCGGATGGCATCAAGGAGATCCCGATCGAGGAGCGTGCCAGCGACGAGGTCGCGTGGATCAGTGGTGCGACGGAGCAGGGCGAAATCGCGCGCGTCCGTCTCGTGCCGGAAGATTCAGACGTCGCGAACTACGCGTTCGACGTGACACCGGCGCGGCTCGTGAACGGGCTCATTACCGAGCGCGGCGTGATCGCGGCAACACGCGACGCCATCGCCAGCGCGTTTCCGGAACGCGCGCTCTCAAAGTGAAAGCCTACTCCGCGTAGCACTCGAACATGAGGCCGGTGAGATCGCGGCCCTGCTCGCTCGAGAGATGCAGGGCGAGGCTCGCCATGTCGGGCTCGCCCGTGAGCGCACCGTACGGTGCCATCGTGCTCATGGCCGCCGGCGCGACGGCGTTGATCTGAATACCGTGCGGCGCCCACTCGCGAGCTTCGTTGCGCGTGAGATTGGCGAGCGCGGAGCGTGCGAGCGCGCCGACCACGCGATGCGCCGAGGTCGGCTTCTTCGGCAGTCGCACGATCGTGAGCACGAGGCCCTCGGTCATCGTGAGGCGCATCCGGTTCGTCGCGATCTTAGTGATGAGGCAGGCCGCGCTGAGCGTCTCGCTCACGGCTTCCTCGACGTCGCTCTCGCGCGCGGCAGCGCCGCCCTTCGGCGCCGGTACGGTCGCGAGGTTGATGACGATGTCGACGCCGCCGAAAGCCTGTACGGCCTGGCGCGCGAGCTTCACGGCTGCGTCCGTCGCGCCGATCGGCCCGTCGAAGAGGCGTACGTCGAGCGCGCCTTGCGAAACGATCTCGCCGAGCACTTCCATCTCGGGGGTCATTTCATTCACGTGCAGCACGAGGCGCGTGCGTTGTTCGGCGAATGCGCGTGCAATATCGACGCCCTGAGCATTATCGATGCCGGTGATCAGAACGCGCTTTCCGAGGAGATCGGGATAGGTGCTCGCGAACTCGATACCATCGAGCGTAGTCATCAACATCGGTCGTCTCCCCGTGAACTGGATGCCTTGCGGGCATCGACGCAACTGAGCCGATTCGCTCCTAACGGTTTCCTAAAGGGACCTCGATTCGAGGTGGCCGCACGGCGCGATTGGGGCGATGTACAGGCTAAGGTGTGGCACCGTTGATACTCAAGGAATCTCTTTTGTTGGTGGCTTGGGGGCGCCCTCGGGAACGCCGAGCGCATCTGCGAGGCGGGTTTTGGCCGAGCCTGGGCGCAGTGGCTTCGGCTGTGAGGGATCGGGCGCCCACCCGGTGAGCGTTACGATCTCGAAGGTTGCCGGGATGCGGCCGTCGGGCGTGCCGTGGCGCTCGATATAGACCTCGGCGGCGCGCGCCAGCAGGCCCCGCGTCATAGGGCGCCGGGAGCGCTCGGCGAGAGCATTGCTCGCGCCCATGGCCTTGAGCTCCTTCATGAGGGCGAGCGGGTGGGGGTAGGTCGCGCGCAGCGTATCCACGTCGGCAACCGGCAACGCGAAGCCTGCCCGCTGCAGAAGCGCCCCGAGGGTGCGGACATCGGCAAAGGGCGCCACGCGCGGGGTCGCGCCGCCATAAATCTCCGTCTCCGCGATGAGAAAAGCCTCGCGCAGCTCTGCAAGCGACCCCGCCCCGAGCAGGGCGGCAAGGAATAACCCGTCGCCCTTGAGGGCCTGCCGCACCTGGAGCAGGGCGCCGGGGAGGTCGTTCACGAATTGCAGAGCAAGGGCGCTCACGACGATATCGAGTGTGCCGGGCCCGAAGGGCAGAAACTCCTCATCGGCCCCGAGCGGGGGGCCGTCGCACTGCGCCAGCATGGCCGCACTCGGATCGGCATCGATCAACAGCCCGACCTGGCCAAGCTGGCGGAGCTGCCGGCTGAGAGTCCCCGTATGGGCGCCGAGATTGAGGCCAACGGGAAAGGTCCGCGGAATGAGCGACAGGCGATCGGCCACATCCTCGCTCACGTGGCGCAGCAGAAAATCGTGGGCCGATGCACCCTGAGCTGCCCGCGTACGGCGGTGTGCCAGCAGGGTCCGGTCGAAGATGTTCGGCTGCGAGGTCATGCCCTGTCGTGCTTCCGGCTCGAGGTCTGCCGCAGTATAGCCACTCGGGCCGGGCAATGCGGGGACGTCAGTCGATCAGCAATGATTGATTTAACATCCACCCTGAGACTCTGCCTCTAAGCCGCTTGATTCGCCTCAGGCTTTCCTTCTCTCTGCAACTCGTATCCGCTCGCGCCGCTGGAGCCGCAAGGCCATGGACTTCGAAATCATCCTGATCGCTGCGCTCATCTGGATCTATGTGCAGTTCAGGAAGCGCTTTAAGGGCCTGGAGGAGCGGCTGGCGACCAGCGAGGCGCAGATTGCGGCGCTGAGATCCGGCCTGCCGCCGCAGCCGGGCGAGGGCGCGGCCCCGGAGCTGCCGACACCCATTGCGCTGCCGCCGCCGGCCGAAACTTCGGTGCCACCGACTGGCGAGGAGGCGTCCGCCGCGCCCGAAGCCCCGGATGCAACGCCAAGTGCTTCGCCCGCCGACACTGCGCCCGTCGCGCCGCCACGATCCCTCGAGGAACGGCTCGGCACACGCTGGGCGGTGTGGGTCGGCGGCCTGGCGCTGGCGCTCGGCGGCATCCTCATGGTGCGCTACTCCATCGAGCAGGGCTTCTTCGGCCCCGGAGCGCGGGTGTTCCTCGGCGGCCTGTTCGCACTGGCGCTCGTCGGCGCCGGCGAGTGGTTGCGGCGCGGCTCGCGTGGGATCGTCGTGCCGGGTCTCGAAGCCGCGCACATCCCGAGCATCCTGACGGCGGCCGGCACCGTGACGGCCTTCGGAACCGTCTATGCCGCTCATGCACTCTACGGATTCATCGGGCCAGCCTTCGCCTTCCTGCTACTCGGTGCCATCGGCGTCGCGACCATGTTCGCGGCGGCTCTTCACGGCCCCATGTTGGCCGGTCTCGGTTTGGCAGGCGCTTACGCGGGACCGCTGCTTGTTGCTTCGGACAAGCCGAGCCCCTGGCCGGTCGTTCTTTATCTCGCTGTCGTCGCGGCCTCGGCGCACGGCCTCGCGCGGCTCAGGCGCTGGCTGTGGCTTGCGGCCTTTGCCGTCGGCGGCGCCTTCTTGTGGGGCCTGCCGTATCTCGATCAGGCAGCTGCCGGCAGCTACGAGTGGGCGCGCGCAGGATTTGCGCACGTGCTTCTGCAACTCGCTCTGGCCGCCATCTTCATGGCGCTCGAGCCGCATCTCGGCGTGAAGGATGAGGAGGCGCAGGTCGACCAGGTGGCGACGGGCGCGCTGCTCGCCATGGCCGTGCTTGCCGCCGCCATGCTCGCCGACAGCCGCTTCGAGGCCGTCGGCTGGGTACCTTTCGCAGCTGCCGCCGCCGGTATTCTCGCGGCAACCGGCTGGCTGAGCCCGCCGGCTGCTGCCGGTGCCGCATTTGCCGGACTGCCGGTCATAGCCGTCGCCGCTTTCTGGCCGGGCCTCAAGGAAGTGCCGGATGCGAGCCTGCTTGCGCCCTTCGCCGCGCAGGTCTTGCGCCTGCCCGAGAATGTCACGGCTTACCTCATGACGCTCGCCGTCCTCGGCGCCGGTACGGCGGCCGTCGCCGGCTATCGCGTGTGGCGCGGGCCGACGCTCAGTGCGCCGGTCACGGGCCTTTATCTGATCGGCGCCACCGTCCCGCTGCTGCTCGCGCTCGTCCTCGCCTATCTCCGCGTCACGCAGTTCGACACATCTATTCCGTTCGCGCTCTTCGGCGTCATTCTGGCCGGCGGGTTCGTCTGGATTGCCGAGCGCTTCCTCGCACGCGAGCTGATCGTGCCATTGCCCGGCATCCGCCTCGCGACCGGCGCCTTCGCGGCAGCCGCCATCGCCGCGCTGAGCTTTGCTCTGGTCGCCTTCCTCTCGCGCGGCTACATGACCGTCGCCTTTGCCCTCATGGCGCTCGGCACCGCCTATGTCGCGACGTTGCGTGACATCCCGCTATTGCGTCCGGCCGTGGCCGCCATCGGTCTCATCGTGCTCGGGCGCATCGTCTGGGATCCTGTGATCATGGGCGCCGACGTCGGGCGTATTCCGATCTTCAATTGGCTGCTCATTGGCTATGGCGTACCGGCGGTGGCTTTTGCGGTGGCCGGCCGCCTCCTCGAGCTGCGCGCAACCGACCTGGCCCAGCGGCTTGCCGATGCCCTCGCGGTGGTCTTTACCGCGCTCCTACTCTTCTTCCAGATCCGGCACGCCCTCAACGGCGGCGATCCGCTGGCCTCGACATCGGGCCACGTCGAGCAGGGCCTGCATGTGCTGATGGCGATCCTCATGGCCTACGTGCTCATGCGGATGGACTTGGCGCGCGGCAATCTTGTCTTCCGCTGGGCGTCAATCGCGCTCGGCGTGATCGCGATACTGTTCGGCACTTTCGGCCTGCTGCTCTTCGAAAACCCGCTCTTCTCGAGCTCCGATGAGATCCGCGGCGTGACCATCTTCAGCTCGCTGCTGCTCGCCTACTTCGTGCCGGGCGTTGCTGCTGCATTCCTGGCGCGCACGTCCCGGGGCGTGCGGCCGAACTGGTACGTGACTGCGCTCTTCGTCCTCGCCGGCATTCTGGTGTTCTTCTATGTGACGCTCGAGATTCGTCACGCTTTCCAGGGGCCACGGATCGGCCTGTTCCGCTCGACCGGCGGCGCCGAGCACTGGGCCTACTCGGCAGGGTGGCTGCTGCTCGGGATCGTCTATCTGGCCTATGGCATCTGGCGCGGCGCCGGGGTCGCGCGGTTCGCGTCGGCGCTGTTGGTGCTGCTCGCGGTGATCAAGGTCTTCCTGTTCGATCTCGCCGAGCTGACCGGGCTTTGGCGCGCTCTCTCGTTCATCACGCTCGGCGCCGTGCTCATCGGCATAGGGCTCGCCTACCAGAAACTCGTCTTTGCCCGACCCGCCGCCCCGCCAGCAGATGCAGATGGTGCCGCGGCGCCCGGAGAGTAACTCGCAAGCAAGCGAGAAAACACGCGATCGCCGAGGCCGGACACGAGGTCCGCCCCGGCGTGCAGAACAGCGACGGAGCAGCGATCAGGCGCCCTGGTCGGGGAAGCCGTCGCTGACGGCGGTGAAGATGTCGAACAACCGGCCGCCGATCAGCGTCGCGCCGGCGACGATCGAAACGCTGATGAGGCTTGCGATCAGCGCGTACTCGATGGCGGTCGCGCCCGAGACATCGGCCTGGAACCGCTTCAAGAGACCTGACACGCCCCCATCTCCCTTTGCTCAAGCAGCACTTGTCGAAGCCTGCC
>JAEZAW010000095.1 GCA_023430315.1 Pseudomonadota bacterium
CGAAGAGCAATATCTCTAAGCGACTCGCGCATCCACAAAACCCAGTCGAGCAGAAGCGGTTGCCATAGAGTCACTTCACTACCGATCGTTAGCGCAGCGCGATGACCGGGCGGCACCGCAACTTGGAGACGTGCGCGCTGCCACATCTGCACGATCGACGGCGCATAACGAAGGAACTGCTCACCCGCGGGCGTCAGCGAAGCACCGCTCTTGTTGCGCACGAATAGCGGCCGTCCAAGCTGCTGCTCGAGCAGTTTGATGCGAGCGCTCACAGTCGTCTGACCGACATTGAGCCGTTCCGCAGCTCGAATGAAGCTACCGCTAGCAACAATCTCGATGAACGTTCTGGCAAGCTCTGTGTCCATAGCTGCTACAGCATAATTATTGCACTCAATTGTCAATATAATTCGTTTTTATGCCTTGCCATTTTATGCAGACTCAGAGGCGCGAACTCCAGCACGTGCCTGCGGAGATCGGTGTGCTCCCTCCCATGGGGCCGAGGAGATGTCATGTCAGAAAACGATGATCTTGAAAGAGCTGACCGTCGAAAGTTCCTGAAGCTGGTCGGTGTGGCTGGAGCCGCAGCAAGTACGTTACCGATTTCGGCGCCGGCATCTGCGTGCGAGCAGTCCGGAGCTATCCAACGCACTGCCCAACATGAAGGTGGGTCTGGCGGTTTGCGAGCCACGGTCGTCAGCTATCAATTTTTCAATGCATCGGAATCAGCCTTCATCGAAGCAGCCGTCGACACGTTGGTTCCGGCAGATCCCATTGGGCCCGGTGCAGCGGCACTTGGAGTCGCTGGCTATATCGATCAGCAGATGGCAGGCAGTTATGGCAAGGGTGACCGCTTGTATCTGGAGGGTCCATTCGGCGAGGGAACGCCTCAGCAGGGATATCAACTGCAGATGACACCGGCCGAACTGATCCGGGCGGGGATCGCGGATGTCAACAATTACGCGCGACAAAAACACAAGGACACTTTTGATCTGTTGTCGGCGACCGACCGAGTGTCCGTGATGAGTGATCTGGACCGCAAGAAACTCGAACTACCAACGGTGCCGACAGACGCGTTCTTCAACCTCCTACTTCAATTGACGGTTGAAGGCTATTTCGCGGATCCAATGTACGGCGGCAACAAGAACAAGGCGTCCTGGAAGATGATCGGCTTCCCCGGCGCCACAGCGATGTACATGGACAAGATCGAACCCTTCCGGAACAGGCCTTATACGGCTGAGCCAATGGGAATTCAGGACCTGATCTAGTCGAGTCGGAGAGTAGGAGAAAGTATCATGGCAACGAAACTCGCATCCGTCGATGTGTTGATCATCGGTCTCGGTTGGACCGGCGGTATCATCGCCAAGGAACTTGCTTCCACTGGATTGAAGATAGTGGCGTTGGAGCGTGGCGGCCCGCGAGATACAAACCCTGATTTTCTCGACCCGCACATCCACGACGAATTGCGGTATGCCGCGCGGCATGACCTCATGCAAAACGTGCGTCGGGAAACACTTACCTTCCGCAACAAAAGCTCTGAGACGGCTCTGCCGATGCGGCAGCTCGGCTCCTTTCTTCCCGGTCAAGGGGTCGGAGGCGCCGGCGTGCACTGGAATGGGGTTACGTGGCGTTGGCTCGAATGGGATCACGAGGCGCGCAAGCGGACCATCGATAAATACGGCGCCGAGATCATTCCCGACGATATGAACCTACAGGATTGGCCGGTCGCCTATGACGAGCTCGAACCATACTACGATAAATTCGAGAAGACCTGTGGCACTTCCGGCAAGGCTGGCAATTTGCTGGGTAAGAAAATTGATGGCGGCAACATATTCGAAGGACCTCGAAGGAGCGAGTATCCCAATCCGCCGATGATCGCGGCTCAGAATATGGTGATGTTCGAAAAGGCCGCTCGCAATCTCGGATACCACCCATTTCCGAACCCGTCGTCGAACGCTTCGCGAGACTACGTCAATCCGGACGGAGTTGCCTTCGGTCAATGTCACTATTGTGGCTTCTGCGAGCGCTTCGGATGCGAAGCGAACGCGAAGGCCAGTCCGCACTTCACCGTCATTCCCGTGGCCATGAAGAACCCAAATTTTCAGGTGCGAACAAACGCGACGGTGCTGAAGGTCAATCTGGATTCCACCGGCAAGAAGGCCGTCAGCGCTACATATCTCGACGCGCGTGGTCGCGAGCTGGAGCAGCCTGCCGATCTCATTGTCCTTTCGGCCTATGCGCTCGGGAACGTGCACCTCCTGCTCCATTCCGGCATCGGAAAGCCCTACGACCCGACGACTGGGAAGGGCGTGGTCGGACGCAACTACGCCTATCAGGCCGGCGGCGGAGCAACGGCATTCTTCGGCAAAGAAACGATCATGAATCAATTCATGGGGGCCGGCGCTCTCGGCATGTGCATGGATGACTTCAACGGTGAAAACTACGATTTCGCCAAGGCTGGCTACATCGGCGGAGGAGGGATCAGTTGCGCCAACTCCGGTGCGCGACCGATCCAATATCATCCCACGCCTCGGGGAACGCCGCGATGGGGTTCTGATTGGAAGAAGGCCGTTGTCGATCACTACAATCACACCGCAAGGGTCGGCAACCAGGGCGCAGTAATGGCGTACCAGCAAAACTACCTGGACCTGGATCCGACCTACACAGACGCATTTGGTCGCCCGCTTTTGCGAATGACATTCGATTTTCAGGACAACGAGATCAAGCAGATGAACGGACAGGCAGACATCTGCGTGAACATAGCCAAGGAAATGGGGGCAAAGCACATCGACCGCAGTATCTCAGCTGTGCCCTACTCGATCGTGCCTTATCAAAGCACTCACAACACAGGTGGCGCCGTCTTCGGGACCGACCCCAAGACGAGTGTTCTGAACAAGTACTTGCAGGTTTGGGACGTGCCGAACGTGTTCGTCACCGGCGCCTGCGTATTCCCCCAAAATGCCGGCAAGAACCCCACCGGCCCGGTTGGAGCTCTCGCGTACTGGGCGGTGGACGCGATCAAGAGCCACTATCTGAAAGCTCCTGGCGCGTTGGTGCGCGCGTGATTGGCCCAATCGACTGCGCTACACGAGGGACCGCGCTCGAACAGCGGTCTGAGTTAAACGCCCTGGGGTACCAGCCGTGAGACTGATCATCATCGCGCTGGCAGGAGTATTGGCAATTGGCGGTCTCGCCTCTGCGGAGGAAGAGGCTGCCAATTCCGGCGCCGTAGTTTTTCGAAAGTGCATGGCTTGTCACGAGGTCGGCTCGAACGCTCGGAACGGTGTCGGGCCGATTCTCAACGGCACCATAGGACGGCCTGCCGGAACGCATCCTGGTTATAACTATTCCCCAGCGATCAGGAATTCGGGGCTCGTGTGGGACGAGCGGACATTGGCGCGCTACCTTCGAGCGCCGCGCGAACTTGTGCCAGGCACAAGAATGGCTTTCGCCGGATTGAAGGACGACGGGGACATCGCCGATGTGGTTGCCTATCTGAAACAATTCGACAAGGAGGGCAGAAAGATTTTTCAGTAAGTGGCGACGCGGATAGTCGACATGGCCTACCCACGGCTATGTCGCGCCGCCTATCTGCCCAAGCGTGAACTCCTGGCCTGATCCGCTCGGTGATCTCGATCGCGTCGTTGATCTCGCTGTGCCTCTCATCTGACGAATGGCTCAGCGGCCAGTGTTCTCACTGGGTAAGTAATTATTCCCCCCTGTCCGATTCTCGCTCCGGACGTCAGCTTCGCCGCCACGATCTTGTCAGCTGTCAGGATATGAAAAACAGTCTCCCCGCGGGCGAGCAGATAATCCGCAATTATGCGCCGATGGCATCTCCACCAGACCGCTTCCGCGCACATGACAGCGCATTGTCGCGCATGACCGAGTTCTCGCAGCTGGGCAAGACCACAGTGAAAGGCGTCAGTCATGGCGTAGTCGGCATAATTGTGAAAGCTCTGGTTCTCCCAGAATGCATTGACCGTTGAGGACGTGCCTTGAATTTGGCTTCGCAGGCCTCCTAGTTCGGCCAAGTGGGTGTAGCCGATTTGAAATTCGGAGAGCGCCCCGGCAAAAACATCGATGTTGTACTGAGGATTCTTGCGCGACCGCGGAATGGTCCGGACATCGGCGACATGCTGAACTTCCGCCCTTCTCAGTACATCGGCGAAGTCTTCGACCGAGCGCGTCGAATGTCCGATGGTGAAGAAAGGGAGCGCCATGCTTCACGCCCGACGACGGATGAGCTTCAGCGCAATCCCCTTGTGCAGGGCCACGTGGTCCGTCTTGTCGCTCTTGATTGAATACTGCGGCTCGTCCGGGCTCGCGTGGTGGATGTAGCCCTTGTAGGTCACGTCACTGGTATGCACCTCTACGATCCTACCACTGACGTGACCGGCTTCAGAGTTCCAGGTGACGGTCACCAATCTTAAATCTCCTGGCCATGGCCAAAGCTTTCGCGGATTTGATCGCTGACCCCACGACTCGTGGATGTGACCCTCACGGCCCGAGATGCGCTCGAGGAACTCAAAAACTCAAAATAAGTGCGGATAATCGGCAGTTGTTGGAAGATACTCATGACTCTTTGGACGTAAGCGTGCGCCACGACGCTTTCAAGTGGTCGATTGCCGCTGCGGAATGCACGTGTGGCCTGTACGCCCAAGATCTGCTCCCGTCTCGTAAATCTCGCGACGGAGGCTATCGGACCGCCTCGACCACAGGCAATAGGGCGCAAGGTGCCAGCGTTTCTGACGGACACACGCGTCCGCCAGAAACGCCGGCTTCGCTCACGTGGTCCGCACACGGGTGAGTCCGGACCAACGAACGGCACCAGGGACAACGGGCTGCGGCTCGCGGCAACTTGCGACCGCAGCTAACGCATAGCGATGTAGGGAAACCAACAGTCACAGCTCCAACTCCGGCGCACACGCTGCGTGCGTCAACACATAGATTCATCGATGTGTGAGGGCACCCGGAGGCAGAAGGGCTCGCAGTCAGTGCAGCGAGTTACCCCCGGGCCAAGCCTGGCTTGGTCAAGCGAGCTGTCATCTGGAGTAATTGGAGCTGTGACATGTCTTTCATATAAGGTTTCAAAAACATAATTCAACACGTGCGAGGTTTTGTCCTTGCGGGCCGCGCGCTTGGTTCGCGCGGCGCCAACTTGCTAAGGTCTTCGCACGTAGATATATGGATGAAATGAGCTGCGTTCCTCTCTATTTTCTACGGACCCGTACGGTCGGGCTCGCTTAGTCCGTCTCGGCCCTGCCGAGCGGCTTGTGGCGCATCGCGCCTTCAGTTGATCCTTCATTCCTACGTTTTTCGCATCCCCCCTCCAGCAGGGTGCGATGACGGCTACAAGAACTGCAATGAGGAGTGGGCCCATGATGCGAAAACCCTTTTACTCTGGAAGATTGCCGACGATTATCGTTAGCGAGGACGAGTGCCATCACTTGATGAGCCTAGCGGAAAATGGCGCAAGAAGTGCCCCGGACGCCGCTGGCATGCTCGCAGCAGAAATGAAGCGCGCCGTTGTGTTGCCGGCTGATAAGGTGCCGCCTCTCGTCATCCGTATGGATTCAACGATCGAGTTCAGCTTTGATGCGGGGCAGCCTTGCGAGGCCACTCTCGTCTATCCCGAGCGAGCTAACGGGGCCGCAGGCCGGATGTCTGTGCTTACGCCGATCGGGGCCGCACTGATTGGCCTTGCCGAAGGCCAAACCTTTGCATGGAAGGGGATTGACGGTCGTGTGCACAAGGTGACTGTGCTCCGTGTCGCGCCAATGGCGACCGCATCCGGTAGCAATTCTCGCAAGAACCCGACAGTCGTCGCATTCTCGCCGCGTCCAAAGTCGACGACTGGGCGTAGTTCCCTCGATCCAGATGACGACGATCCTGGTCCGCGCGCCGCGTAGTGCTGCACGGTCATTCTCAGGATTAAGTTCGTGTCGAGGGATTGCCTTTTACGCGGCACTTCGGCTCGCGTCGTGATGAGGTGACTCCAGAAGCGCTCTGAAGTTGCAAGCCCGCCTGCGCGTAGCGCGCCGGAGCGCCACCTAGACGCTATTCAAGGTGTCGAGCGCGCGTCAGGAAGAAATTTCGAGCCGCGAGGATGCAGGTTGTTTTGACTTCCGGGCGTGAAACCATATCATAGCACTACTATGCTTGTTTTTCTCCCTCGCACCGGACTTCATAGTCGGCTGCACATTCGCCTGCACATACGGCGAAGATGTCGCTTGCTTGACAAGCCGTCGAGTCGTCCGGATGGGCGGGGATTCCTCGCTTGCACGCAAATCTATCCGATCGGGCTGCGTTAGCGCGCCCGTCTGCGTGTAACCCCGCGCTATATATGCACGACGCTCTGCCGAGTACGAAATTGGTCGAAGAGGCGTGCGCCAGCGCATCCACACGCAACACTCGTGAGGGCTATTATGGCGAAGAAGAACCGGAAGGGTAATCGCGAACCGAGAAAACCCAAGCAGCCGAAGGCGCCCCCGCCGGTCTTGACTGATTTCCCAGGCAAACGCCTGGCTGGCGGACGAAAGTAATAATGGGCGTCCGATTGGTGCGGGCGTGCGCCAGCTAGCGACGCCCGTGCCATCGTTGTTAGGCGAATGAAATCTTCTGATCGCGCGCCGGAGCAAATTTCGCATCTTCCTCGTGAACGAGCTTAAGGGGCGCCGAACCACCATCCTAGCCTGCGCCGCCGAGATGCATTGCGCAATGACATGGACGAGCACGCCGGAACACTGATCGGCACGCTAGTCGGGCAATCGTGTGTCCACCGTTCGCTCTCGCGGATGTGAGGCGGTGCTGAGCGTGCCTCACTCATCGAACATCAGTAGGCCCGGGGACTGGAATGATGACCGAAATTGATCATACCACGCGGGTCGGTTTGCGGCGCTCGCTCACTTTCTGGCCACTCCTGCTAGACGGGCTCGCGGTCATTGTGGGCGCGGGAATCTTTGTTGCGATCGCATCTGTCATCGAGCCCGTCGGCTCAGGCGCCCCGCTGTCGTTTTTGCTTGCAGGCATCACGGCGAGCCTGACCGGACTATGCTACGCGGAATTGTCCAGCCGTTTCCCGGAGGCTGCCGGCACGACTGCCTTCGTCAAGGAAGGTTTCAACTCCGACCGTGCTGCGCAGATCACCGGAATGGCCTTGACGCTAGCGGTTGCCGTAGCCGCAGCCTCGATTGCGAGCGGGGCGGTTCACTATCTCGCCGTCTTCATCCGGTTGCCGCCAGCAGCGCTTATCGCCTTGTTGGTCATTGCCTTTACTTTGCTGGCGATGGGTGGGGTACGTGAGAGTGCCCTCTTCGCTGCGGCAATCGGTACGGTCGAGATCCTAGGTCTCGTCATTGCTGCGTGGGCAGGATTCCTCACTGCTACGAGCATCGATGTCGTGGACATGTTGCCCACGAGCTTCCTTGCGTGGCAGAGCATCGTTGCCGGTGCCTTCATCGCCTTCTTTGCCTTCATCGGCTTCGAAAGCCTGGTCAACATGGCTGAGGAGACGAAGAATCCGCGCCGTACGGTGCCCCATGCCATTATCGGCGCGATCCTTGCGAGCACGCTTCTTTACGTCGTCGTGGCGATTTCGCTCGTAATGGCCGGCCGCGGTGGCGAGAGCCCACTGCTCGATCTGTTTCAGGGTTCCTATGCGAGGTTTTTTGCCGCTGTCGGCGCGTTGGCCGTCTCCAACGGTGTACTCGTCGAGATTATGATGCTGGCGCGGCTGTTCTATGGCATGGCGCAACGCAAGCAGCTCCCGGCCGTCCTCGGCCGTGTAAATCCTCGAACCCATACGCCGATCGAAGCCACGGCCATGTCGGGCTTCATCGTGCTGGTCACGGCATTGCTCATGCCCTTCGAGCATCTGTTGGCGCTGGCGAACGCGTTCACGCTCGGGATTTTTGCGGCCGTCGACATCGCCCTCTGGCGTATTCAAAGACAGCCTGCC
>JAEZAW010000107.1 GCA_023430315.1 Pseudomonadota bacterium
GGTAGATCTGCATGCCGATGCGGCGCGCCATGTTGACCGGGATTGCGAACCCGATGCCGACGCTTGCGCCACTTTGGCGCCCGACGGCCGTTGTCACGCCGACGAGCTCGCCGTCCAGATTGACCAGCGCGCCACCGGAGTTCCCCGGGTTCACGGCGGCGTCGACCTGAATGAAGCTTTCATAGATGTCGTAGCCGATGTCTGATCGCATAAGACCGCTGATGATGCCGGCGCTCGCGCTGCCCTCGAGGCCAAAGGGATTGCCGATCGCGATTACGAAATCACCGACGCGCAGGTCCGACGAGTTTCCGAGCGGCATTTCCGTCAGACCCGGCAGATCGACCTTGAGTACGGCAATGTCCGCTCCGGCGTCCACGCCGAGAAGTTTGGCCGGCGCCTCGCGTCCATCGTGCAATCTCACGGAGATCGTGACAGCGTCCCGCACCACGTGGCGGTTCGTACCGATGAGCCCGAGACTGGCATTGACGATCACGCCCGAACCGCCCGACCGGAACGGGCGTCGTTCGGGAGCGGGAGGCGCTTCGCCCGGCTTTAACTCGGCGGCGACGAGTGTCTCGCCGATGACGAGAACGCTCACAACGGCTGGGAGCGCCTTCTCGACGAGAGGCGCGAAGCTGACCATGGGAAGTGGGCGCGCTGCGGGCGCCGCGTTTGTGGGAGGAGGGGAGGAAGCTGCTGCGGGCGAAGACAGAGCAATAAGTGTCGCGGCTGTCATGCCAGCCAGGGGCAAGGACGGTCGCCGAAGCGAACGCCGCTCACCTCCCGCACGCGCATCTCGATACGACAAGCGCAGCATGCGTTATCCCCCAATTGCGCGAGAGGCGCCGAAGAGTTTCTGAGCCTCGGGATTGCTGATGTTTGGATGTGGGCCCTTGGGCGGATCGTGCACACGAGTGCCGTGCAGGATGCGCCGGGCCCGGAGCGCGCCCTGCACGGCCGACTGCTTACTTGACCGGCACGACCATGTCCGGCTGCGGCATGCCTTCCGAGCGGATCTTGTTGAGAAAGACCTTGCCGTCGAACTGCGCCGGGACGGATGCGCCTTCAGCGCGCAGCTTGTCGAAGAACTCATCGGCGCTCAGCGGCTTGCTGCTGCTGGCTCCTTCAAGCTGCAGCTTGTCGAAGAATTTCTGGGCGTCGAACTTGACGGGCATGGAGGCGCCCTCGAGCTGCAGGCGGTCGAAGAATTTCTGGGCATCAAACTTATTCGACTGAGCCATGGCGGAGCCCGCCGTTAGGGCAATGATGACGCTTGCCAGGATCGCTGACTTTTTCATCTGTCGTACCTTCCGAGTTGTGCGCCCGTCGGTGGGATCCCAGCAAGGCGCTGCGTTGGTTCAGGCAGAATTGCGGCCGCCACTAGCCCTTCGCTGCCTGAGCGAATGGAGTTGAGACGTCGCCGCTGCCATAGAGTTATGTCGGCAGCATCAGGCCAGTCTGCTTGATGTCGCTTGCTCGGACTTGCTCGGGACTGCGGTGAAACGTAGGACGCTTGGGCGAGATTCACTCAACAGCCAGGCAGCGACCGCAGGCAATCCGTCAGAAGCTGGAGATTCACGGGCTTGCTCAGGAAGAAAGCGGCGCCCGCCGAGAGCGCTGCGGTACGTGTGCCTTCGTCCCCATGCGACGTCATGAAGATCACGGGAGGCGCATCGGCTTCCGACTTCAGGATCTTCAGAAGCTCGAGTCCGCTGAGGCCCGGCATGCGATTGTCGAGTATCATGCAATCGACGGCAGCTCGCTCGGGCGAGGCCAGAAACGCCTCCGCCGAGGCGAACGTCTGCGCTTGGTAGCGGAGCGATTGAAGATATCCTTCCAAGGCCTCTCTAACGTCGTCGTCATCATCAACGATTGCGATCATGCCAATCTTTTGCGCATTTCAGCGCATCCCGCTCGCAGGGGCCACGCACGGACCCAGTTGGCACGTGCATGCCATGACGAACAGGGCGAAGAACATCATGCGAAGGTCTAGGATCGGGCAAACGATCGCTCGGGCCCGAGGAGCTCGCTCATGCGGACAAGATCGGCGACAGAGCGCACTTCCATCTTGCGCATGGCATTGCCGCGGTGAAGCTTCACCGTGATCTCGCTGATACCCAGCTCATGTGCGATCTGCTTGTTCATAAGGCCGCGGGTGACGCATCCCAGCACCTCTCGCTCGCGCGGCGTGAGCGCTGCTACGAGATCCTTGACGCGCCGGACATCGGCCTCGGCCTTGCGGCGTATCTCATCGCGCTTGATCGCCGTTGCGATCGCGTCGAGCATGTCCTGATCCCTGACGGGCTTGGTCAGGAAATCGACGGCCCCGGCCTTCATGGCCCGCACGGACATGGGGACATCGGCATGACCCGTCATGAAGATGATGGGCATTCTATTGCCCTGACTAACGAGCTGCGCCTGCAGGTCGAGGCCGCTCGAGCCCGGCAGACGGACATCGAGAACAATGCACCCCGGACGCTCCGGCAAATCCGCGTCCAGCAATGCCCGGGTGGACAGAAATGATATCGCATCGATGCCGACCGACTGGAGAAGGTCACGAAGCGCGTCGCAGATATCCGGATCGTCATCGACAATTACGACCAGTGGTGCTTGAGGCTGCTCGCCTTTTTCGTTCTTGCCCATACTCACGATTTCCAGTCGCAATTCCTGGCTCAGTTTCGATTGAGACAGACGCGGTGCCGTCCACACTGTTCAGGATTGCCAAAGCCCGCATTCGAAAGCGATTCACGCCTTGGTGATCTGGTGGTGAAGCGGCGGCTTCCGCCTTTTGCTGCCACGCCTATAAAAAAGCGTTACCAGGCTTCGAGTTATGATGTCCACGCTGCTCGGTTCGGCAGGCCAATGGCAAATTCGCAGCCTTCATCAAATGGCAGCAATTACATCGATTGACGTGGTCGTTCGGTAAGATCCTTCATTCGCTTCACAATTAGTTGCTGAGAAATCGGGATTGCATCGATTGCGCGCGCCCGCCGAGCGCCTTGTTTTAAAGGTGCGGGAGATTAGCTGAATCGAGGAATCGTGGTT
Organism: Pseudomonadota bacterium; assembly: GCA_023430315.1. Classification (GTDB taxonomy): domain Bacteria; phylum Pseudomonadota; class Alphaproteobacteria; order Rhizobiales; family Hyphomicrobiaceae. The sequence continues at coordinate 3,046 of JAEZAW010000107.1, forward strand.
TGCAGTGATGTTTAGATCAGGAGTTCAAAATGAAAATGCTCACAATGGAAGCTGCATTCCAAGGACTGCAGATCGCTCTCGGGCTCACGGTAACACTGGCGTGCGCTCTGACATTGTCTAGCGCCGTTCACGGCATGCAGGCGTCGAGCGAGAAAGCTGAGAAGCGTGTGCCCGTCTCGGAATTCGAGCGGTGCATGCGGATTTGGGATCAGAGCACGCATATGACGCGGGAGGAATGGGCGCAGGCGTGCGGGCGTGTCGGCAATGATCGGGATGTGACGCCTGTAAGAACAGGGCCCGCGAGGGCAAGAAAATAGCTCACGATCGCTGCGGGATTGTGCTGGGCGTTACTGCGGACGCCCATCGAAAAGGATCGCTTCTTTCATGAGACAGACGCTCATACTCATTGCGCTCGTCATGGCGCCGGCATTGGCCGCCTGCGAGCCGGGGCAATCCAACAATCAGGCTGTGGCTCCCCCTCCTCCGACGGTTACTGTCGCCAAGCCGATCAGCAAGGACATCGTCGATCATGACGAGTACGTCGGCCGATTTGTCGCCGTCGACTTCGTGGAAATCAGGGCCCGCGTTTCCGGCTATCTCGATGCCATCCATTTCCAGGACGGGCAGATCGTCAAGAAGGGCGATCTCCTGATGACGGTCGATCGACGCCCCTTCGAGGCGGCGCTCGCACAGGCAAAGGCCAATCTCGCGCAGGCTCAGGCCAATCTTGCGTTCGCCGAAAGTGATCTCGCGCGCGGCAAGGGGCTCGATATCGGCACGGTCATTACCCAGCAGACACTAGACATGCGGACTCAGGCGAAGAACGTCGCTCAGGCATCCGTCCTGATGCAGCAGGCCGCCGTTCGACAGGCAGAGCTGGATCTCGAATTCTCAGAGCTGAGGGCACCCGTCTCAGGGCGCATCGGCGATCGGCGGGTGGCTGTCGGAAACCTCGTCACGGGTGGCACGTCAGGGACGACGACACTACTGGCGACCATCGAATCCACCGATCCCATCCGGTTCGAATTTACGATCGATGAGGGATCCTACCTGCGGTACGCAAACTTCTCGAAGGACAGTGCGGATGGAAAGGTGCGCGGCGGCGGCCTGCCCATCCAGCTCAAGCTGATCGGTGAGAAGAGCTTTTCCCACGAAGGGAAGGTCGACTTCGTCGACAACGCAATCAGCCCGTCATCCGGCACCATTCGCATACGTGGTGTCCTCGCCAATGCGGACGGAAGGTTCACGCCCGGCATGTTCGCGCGGGTTCAACTGTCGGCGTCCGCGCCCACGACGGCTCTGCTCGTGCCCGATGCTGCGGTCGGATCGCAGCAGGCGCGCAAGTTCGTTCTCGTTGTCGATGACGGGAATGTCGCGCACCAGAAGTACGTCACGCTTGGTCCTTACGTCGACGGCTTACGCGCCATCACATCCGGCCTCGCCCCCGACGACAACGTCATCGTCAACGGCCTGCCCCGTGCGCGTCCCGGCAGTAAAGTGACGCCGCAGCTGGCGAGCATCACTTCCGACTCGGCAGCGGTGGCCAATGTGAGCGGGCGCTGAGGGAGCATCGACGACTATGCGCCTTTCGCACTTCTTCATCGACCGCCCCATCTTCTCCGCGGTTATCTCGATCATCGTGCTCATTGTCGGTGGGGTATCGCTGGGGCGTCTTCCCGTGGCCCAGTATCCCGAAATCGCGCCTCCCGTTGTCAGGGTGAGCGGGCAGTATCCAGGCGCGAGCGCAGATGTGGTCGCTGCCACCGTCGTGACGCCGCTCGAGGAGCAGATCAACGGCGTCGAAGGGATGATCTACATCACCTCGAGCTCGACGGGTGACGGCAATTTCTCGATCGACGTGACGTTCCAGCTCGGCACGAACCTCGATATTGCACAGGTCCAGGTCCAGAACCGCGTATCGACGGCACTCCCCCGGGTTCCGATAGATGTGCGCAACATCGGCGTGACGACGACCAAGCGTTCGCCCGATCTCATGATGGTTGTCCACCTCTATTCGCCGGACAGCTCGCGCGATACCCTCTTCATCTCCAACTATGCCAATACCTCGGTCATCGACGTCCTCAACCGCATCTACGGCATCGGCTCGATCAACGCTTTCGGAGCGCGCGATTATGCGATGCGCGTGTGGCTGGATCCGGATCGGCTGCAGTCGCTTGGCCTGACGACTGGTGATGTGATCACCGGCCTGCAGGGCCAGAATGTTCAGGTCGCAGCCGGCGTCCTCAACAGCCCGCCTGTCGAGCAGCAGCGCGCATTCCAGATTTCCGTGCGCACGCTTGGCCGTCTCGTCGATCCCAATCAATTCGCCAACATCGTGATCAAGCAGAGCACGACCTCGGTGGTCCGCCTGAAAGATGTCGCGCGCGTCGAATTGGCGGCGGTCGATTACTCCACGAATTCCTATCTCGATCGCCAGCCGGCAGTCGCGCTCGCGATCAACCAGCTTCCCGGATCGAATGCGCTCGCGACGGCCACGAAGGTCCGGGCGACAATGGATGAGCTCTCGAAGAATTTTCCGCAGGGGCTGAAATACACTATCGTCTACAACCCGACTGAGTTCATCCAGCAGTCTATCGACGGCGTCGTGGAGACCATCGTCGAAGCGGTCATCCTCGTCGTTCTGGTCGTCGCCCTGTTTCTGCAGACGTGGCGTGCCGCCATCATCCCGATCGTGGCCATACCGGTGTCGCTCATCGGCACGTTCTTCTTCATGGGCCTCTTCGGTTTCTCGCTCAACAATCTATCTCTGCTGGGGCTTGTTCTCGCTATCGGCATCGTGGTGGACGATGCAATCGTCGTCGTCGAGAATGCCGAACGCAACATAGAAGCAGGCCTAGCCCCTCGCGAGGCCGCAAAGAAAAGTATGGACGAGGTCGGAGCTGCGCTGATCGCTATCGCTCTCGTTCTCTGCGCGGTATTTGTGCCGGCAGCCTTCATTACCGGCATCACCGGTCAGTTCTATCGGCAGTTCTCGCTGACCATCGCTGGTGCCACGGTCATCTCGCTGCTTGTGTCGCTGACTTTGTCGCCGGCCATGTGCGCGATGCTCCTGAAGCCGCACCACGAGCGTCAGCATGTGCCGTGGTGGGCGCGGCCTTTCCGTGCCTTCACGAACCTCTTCAATACTGCGTTCGATGCGCTCAGTCATGGTTATGGCTGGCTTGTCACGCGGATCGTGCGCATTGCTGCCGTCATGCTCGTTGCTTATGCCGCGATCCTGCTCTATGGGCTCAGCGAGTTCCGTAAGGCGCCGGTTGGCTTCATTCCCCAGGTCGATCAGAACTATCTCATCATTGCGACGCAGCTTCCGGGCGGCTCCGCTCTCGCCAGAACGGACGAGGTCAATCGGCGCGCGGTCGAGATCGCGCTGCAGGTGCCAGGTGTGGCGCACGCGGTGAACTTTG
>JAEZAW010000111.1 GCA_023430315.1 Pseudomonadota bacterium
CCGACACTGCCGGCGTTGCCGCTGCCATCAGCCATCGCGATCAGGGACTTTACAAAAATGGCGACGGACAGACCGTGCCATTCGGCGACCAGGATCTGCTCTCGGGTCTCGCCAAAATCTACATCAAACCGACGCCAGGCGTGCGGGTGGATTTCGGCGCCGTGCTCTACGACAACGACTTCACGGCGAACTCGTACGAGCAGAATCTGAAGTCCAAGCTGTTCACGGGCAAGTTCGCCTATACGCCCTCGGACAATCCTTTCCTCGATTTCCGGGCCAATGTGCACTACAGCGAGGTGAAGTCGGAGTATCTGCGCGGGCTGAACTCGTTCGCGACGTCAGTCGGTCGGACAATGGAGGATCGGGGCACCGGCTTCGACGTATCGAATACATCGCGCTTTTGGCTCGGCGCCGTGGCGGTGCAGTCGACCTATGGATTCGAGTACCAGTACGACGACTTCCAGATGCGCAACGGCGGCGTCAATCCGAATGGCGAGATGTCCGTCGGCGGTGCCTTCTCACAGACGACGTTCCGCTACGGCATGTTCGATCTGATCGGCGGTCTCAGGTACGACTTCTATAAGATAGACGGCACCACGAGCGTGCTGGCGAACGACCCGACAGCCCCCTTGCCTCCAGGGGTCTATGCGGTTGACGACGAAGAAAGTCGTGTCAATCCCAAGCTCACGCTGGCTGCGCGGCTCACGGATTGGATGAAAGTCTACGCCACCTACTCGGAGTCGATGCGCGCTCCGACGCCGACCGAAATGCTGGTTGGCGGCGAGCATCCTGGTGGTGCGTCGGCGGCCTATGTTGCCAACCCCTTCCTGCGGCCGGAAATCCAACGCGGCTTCGAGATCGGCGCGAACTTCACCGGGCGCAATATTCTGGCGAGCAAAGACGCCTTTGCCATGAAGGTCGCCTACTTCCGCATGAACGTCGAAGATTACATTGTCACATGCACCAACGGCCGCTCACAGTTCGATCCGCTATACGTCAACTGGTTCTGCAATGCTGCCGGCACGACGCCGGTCCAGGGTGTCGAGGTGCAGGCCGACTACGATGCCGGGCATTATTTTGCAGGGCTGGCTTATACCTACACCAACAGCGACCTGGCCCCGCAGACGCCGGGTAATGGCGCAAGCCAGTACATGCCGGACCACAACCTTGTGCTCACGGGCGGCATTCGCCTCTTCGATCAGAGCCTGACGCTTGGTGCGCGAGCTTACTTCGTATCGGATGCCGACGATCCATCAGCAACGGCAACCGGCGGGCGCCGTCCGGGCTACGATCTGCTCGATCTCTTCGCCAGCTACAAGATCCGCGAAGGCTTCGACATCGGCGCAACCGTGACCAACGTGTTCGACGAGGCTTACACGCCCGTTCTCGGCACCGCACCCTCGTCACCCAATCCGTTCAGCCCATTCGCGGGGGAGATCGGTCGCGGCCGCACGTTCCTGCTGAATACGCGGATCCAATTCTAACGCTTCGATCCTCGAGTATCTGTGCTCCATCGAGAAGCAACAGTGGCCTCAACACTGTTGCTTCTTATTTTGCGCGGGGCGGCAGATCGAGAGCAGACGCTCGTGCGCCATCATGTAGCGGTGTCGGCGGACACGCGCACGAAGCGCAGATACGCGCAGCGCCGGCCTTCGCGCAGCGCCTTGGCTTCATAGCGTGTCCCTGGCCAGTCTTCGGGGCGATGACGCCAGTCGACGGCGCGCGTTGCCGTCCAGCGGAATGACGGATGTCGCATGAGGGCTGCGAGCATCGTGCGCGCGTAGTCGCCGATATCGGTTGCAAGACGCAGCTCGGCGCCGGGCTTTAGCGCGCGCGCAAGTTGGTCGAGCAGCGGCGTGCCGACGAGGCGGCGCTTGCGATGACGTGGCTTCGGCCACGGATCGGGAAACAGCACGAAGGCGCGGTCGAGAGACGAAGCCGGCAGCCAGCGCAGCAGTGGGCGCACATCGTCCGGATGCACGCGGATATTGGCGAGGTTATCGTCCTCGATGTGCGTCAGCGCCTTGACGACGCCCTCCTCGAAGGGTTCGCAGCCGATGAGCCCTATGTTCGGATGATGGCGCGCCTGCCAGACGAGATGCTCCGCGCCGCCAAAGCCGATCTCCAGCCAGACCTGCGTGACCGGTACGTCGAACAGGCCCCGCGCATCTGCGGGCGGCGGCTGCGTGAGGTTTGGCCGCACGCGCGGCAGCGTATCGGCGAGCAGGCGCTCCTGCCGTCCGCTCAGCTTGCGTCCCCGCCGGCGGCCGAACGAGCGGAGTTCCAGCTCATGATATGCGATTTCGTCGTCGATCATAGGCGCGCCATAGCACAAATGCGGCGATGCTGGAGCGGGCACCGGCTGGGGCGGTTGGTTGTAGGCGGAATACCTCTAAAGGCTTAGGTGCCACTGAGGCTGCCGCATCCGAAATCGTACCTCGTTCAGTTTCCGATTGACCCGGACTGCATTCCTATTTCAATTTGGTAAACGGCGTTCTGCAAAAACTGATGTGGCGTAGTTGCTCGGGACGCGTGCCGCAGTCGCGGCGGGGGCGTGTGTGGTGCTGCGTAGGCTCCGAAAACGTGCGGCAGCGTGGGTGCCGCGTGTCCTGTTGTGTGCTGGCGGTTGCCTGGCGGCCGCGGCGTTCACGGCCGTTCCCGCCCGCGCAGACGAGCCACCTACGGTCGAGGTCTCGGGTGGCGGTGAGATCGGCGGCCATCTCTGGTCGGCCTATACGAACACGACCGTAGCCCTCTCGGGCCTGATCGCGAGCGTCCCGAAAAGTATCCGCGAGGATGGCTGGCGCCTGCGCGCGGGGGCTGGGTATTGGGAATACGCGCGTCGTCAGACGATCTGGATCTCCGGCGTTGGCGAGCAGAGCGTTCGTCGTCGTCGCACGGGCTCGTTTGCCGATGCGCTGCTCGGCTATCAGGCGGGCCTCGGCCCGCTGACGCTGAAGGTCTTTGCTGGCTCGGTCTATGCGAACGAGCGGCGCCTGATCGATGGCGAGGACGAGGGTTCGATCGGGCCTTACACGGCTGCCCGTGTCCTGGTCGAAAGCTGGTACAACCTCACGCCCAACTCTTTCGCCCAACTCGATGCCGGTTGGACGAGCCGCCTCGACGAGATCACCGCACGCGGGCGGCTCGGGTATCGCATCACGCCTGAGATCTCTCTCGGGCCGGAACTCGGCTACTGGTCCGCGTCACACGAATGGGGATCGGGCCGCGATGATCTCATCCGCTACGGCGGCTTTGTCCGCTACGAGTGGACTGCCGGCGAAGTCTCGCTTTCCGCCGGTATGACCGACACCGACGAGGGCCGCGAGTTCTACGCGACGCTCAACGCGCTCCTCCGTTTTTGAGGCGCTTCACGGCCTGCTTCGGGCGCTCCGGCGCATTTTATGCTCGCCTCATACCAAAGTCGCGCGACTTTCGCCGCAACATGAGCCAGCGCTTTACCCTCACTTAACGCTGCCTGTCTACAGTAGCTCTTCGTGGCCGCGATCCGGTTTCGCGTCGATCCGGGCCACGCTCGTACAAAGGGTATGATGGCCTGATGGTCAGCAAGCGGCAGGTGTCGGTGTTGCTTCTCTGCGGTGGGCTGACGGTCTACTTCGGCCATCACACGTTCAAAGGCAGGCACGGTCTCGAGACAAGATCGCGACTGATCGAGCGCTCCGCCATTCAGGAGCGGGAGATCAAGGCGCTCGAGACCGTGCGCGCCAACCTCGAGCGCGAAATCGCGCTCCTCGATGGCCCGTCGGCAGATCTCGACTACGTCGAGGAGCTGGCGCGCCGCCATCTCGGTTTCGCCGCGCACGCGGATCGCATCCTGATTGAGCGATCCCGTAGCAGTCGCTGAAGCCGCCTCGCCGATACGGCCAGCCGTTCGCGGCCGGCTCACGACCGACCCCTTTGCCGCCGGATCGCCGTCTTTCGGCCATGCCGGTGACCAACGGCCATACAACAATTCCCTATCGCACACGGGGGATCATTCATGTTTGCGCGTATGATCGTGCCGGTGTCGGCGTGCGCTGTGCTGCTTACAGCAGTGCTCGCAGCCGGCTGCAAGGAAACAGTGCTCGGGGAAATTCAGGATCGCCCGTCGAAGCTCGGTGGCACCGAAGCTACCGAGGCTCCTGCTCCACCGTCGACGCGCACCGAGCATTTTGCAGCATCCGCTCGTCCCATTCGCGCGCATCCGGCTCTCGGGCCGTTCACGCCTGCCGAGGTCAAGCGCCGTGTCGCCCAGCTCGTCGAGCCGCCTCAGCTCGCAACACCGCCCGCATCGGTTCTAGCGGCTACCCCGCCCCATGCCTTCGAGACCGAACCGCGCCAGCAGGTAGCCTCCGTCAATCTTCAGCAGAATGCGCCGACTGCAGTGGCTCCCAGCAGCGGGGGCCTGATCCCAACGAGTTCTACGGTGTCGGCCGATCAGGCGCCCGCGCGCAGCACGCCGCGCAATGTCGTGATCCCGATGGTCGTCTCCAGCACGGATGGCACGAGTTGGCGAGCCGAGGGCGGTGAGGGCAAGAGCCAGCCGCGCAACGCCCATTGCCGCGACGAGGCGCTCGAGCAGCTCAAGCGCTACTCGGAGTCCGGCTATCGCATTTACGAGCGCCTCGACGACAAGCGCATGTTCACGACCTGGATCCTCTGCGACGAGCGCCAGCGTGGGCTCACCACCGCCGTGCACGAGGCCGTGCACATGCTGACCGAGCAGCTCGATGCCTTTCCGCTCGTCGATGGCGGCCAGATCGCGCGCATCGCGATCACCGAGAAGTTCATGAAGCCGGGGCGCATCGCGGCGCAGTTCAAGCAGTCCGATGATTTCGTGCGGACCTATCTGCTGCCGGGTGGCGCGTCATCCGCCGATGACTTCACGTATCTGATCGACGAGTTCAACTCGTACATCCACGATCTCAATACTGCCATCCAGACTCAGACCATGGCTCCGCGCGACAGCTACCTCGGACATCGCGACGGCATGTCGGCCATGATGAGCTTCCTCATGGCGTACGTCGCGCAGGCTGAGAAGGACGACCCGCGCACCTGGGCCGGGCTGCATCGTCCCGACGTCAAGCACCTCGTCTCGACGCTCTGGTCGGATGCCGAGCGCACCATCGAGAAGTCTTGCAAAGTGCCGCGCTACGCGGTCGACGATCAGGCCTTCCTGCGTTACGTCTGCGCGCCGGCCAACGGTCGCGCGCTCGGCCACCTGCTCGGCCGCGCGCCGCGCTGTCCGAAGGCCTGCCTCGGGTCGGCGAGCGGTTGAGGGTTGCAATCTGACTTTCGACCGCAGTTGCGAAACACGTAGCTGTGCCCGCCGGACGGTCTCCGATAAGCTTTTTGAAGTTTTATCGGAGGGCTCTTCATATGCGTTTGACCATCATTGGATTGATGCTCTGCTCGTCGTTGCTCGTCCCCGGAACCGCCGCGGCACAAAACTGTCGTTGTGAGATCTGCGCAGCCAAGTCATCTTTGGGTGAATGCGTACGATGCAATATGCAGATGGGGCCCTGGACCAAGAAGCAGTCCGAGAAGTGGTGCACCCGGTGCATGCGAGAGTGCGGTACGACAAAGTCGCGCAAGTCGTGATCTGAACGGTTCATGAGCTGCTGCCCGCGCCCAATCCACCACCGATCGATGTGTGCGCTCTGGCAGCAGCTCCGAGTAACTACATCCCCGGATAGTTTGGACCACCGCCGCCTTCGGGCACGACCCAGTTGATATTCTGGGCCGGATCCTTGATGTCGCACGTTTTGCAGTGGACGCAATTCTGCGCGTTGATCTGGAAGCGCGGCTTGCCGCCATCATCGACCACTTCGTAGACGCCAGCGGGACAATAGCGCTGCGCGGGTTCGGCGTACTCGGGCAGATTGTGCGCGATCGGGACCGTCGGATCCTTGAGCGTCAGATGGACCGGCTGGTCTTCCTCGTGATTGGTTGCCGAGAATGAAACACTGGTGAGCCGATCGAACGTCAGCACGCCATCAGGACGCGGGTACTCGATCTTCTTCGCCTGCGAGGCGCGCTTCAGTGTTGCGTAGTCCGCCTTGCCGTGCCGCAGCGTATAGCCGAGGCCCTTACCCGGAATGATCGTGTTGAGCCACATGTCGGCGCCGGAAAGGAATGTGCCGATGCGCGTGCCGAAGCGCGAAAGCAGCGGTTTCGCATTGCGGACGGGCTTCAGATCCCTGGCGATGGGGCCGGAGCGCACCGCCGTTTCGTAGGTGTCGAGCTTGTCGTGCTGGCGCCCGGCGACGATCGCCTCGAAGGCTGCCTCGGCCGCATGAATGCCGGAGAGGATCGCATTGTGCGAGCCCTTGATGCGCGGCACGTTCACGAAGCCCGCCGAGCAGCCGACGAGCACGCCGCCGGGAAATGTCAGCTTTGGAATGGACTGCCATCCACCCTCGGTGATCGCGCGCGCGCCGTACGCAATGCGTTTGCCGCCGGCGAACACATCGCGGATCGCCGGGTGCGTCTTGAAGCGCTGGAATTCCTCGAAGGGGGCGAGGTAGGGGTTCTGGTAGTTGAGGTGGACGACGAAGCCAACGGCAACGAGGTTGTCGCCGTAGTGATAGAGGAACGAGCCGCCGCCGGTGGCATCGTCCAGCGGCCAGCCGAGTGTGTGCTGGACGAGGCCCGGCTTGTGTTTCTCGGGCGCGACCTCCCACAGCTCTTTGAGACCGATGCCGTATTTCTGCGGATCGCTGTCGCCGTCGAGGGCGAAGCGTGTGATGAGCTGTTTCGCGAGCGAACCGCGCGCGCCTTCGGCAATGACCGTGTACTTGCCGCGCAGCTCCATGCCGCGCGTAAAACTATCCTTGGGCTCGCCATCTCGGCCGATACCCATGTCGCCGGTCGCGACGCCAACGACGCGGTTCTCCTCGTCGTAGAGCACTTCCGAAGCAGCAAAGCCCGGATAGACCTCGACGCCGAGCTCGGCTGCCTGCTCGCCGAGCCAGCGGCAGAGATTGCCGAGGCTGCCGATGTAGTTGCCGTGGTTATTCATGAGCGGCGGCATACCGATGTTCGGTAGCCGCACCTCGCCGGCCGGCCCCAGATAATAGAAGCGGTCTTCCGTGACTTGCGTCTCGAGCGGCGCACCCTTCTCCTTCCAGTCGGGGATCAGGGTGCTGAGGCCGATGGGATCGATGACGGCGCCGGACAGAATGTGTGCGCCAACCTCCGAGCCCTTTTCGAGCACGACGACGGAGACTTCCTGCCCGTGCTCGGCGGCGAGCTGGCGCAAGCGGATGGCCGTTGCGAGACCGGCCGGGCCGGCGCCCACCACCACCACGTCAAACTCCATGCCTTCACGCGGTGGCAGCTCGCTCTGCTCGTCCGTCATCGTGCGCTGTCCTTCGATCCATTCCAATATCCGTTATGCTGTTCGATAGGTCGGGGGCGCAAGCACGGTCAAGCACCAAGCTCACGCTGCAAGGCCCTGTGCACGGGGCGGGATGCCAAGGTGGGCGCCAGGCGCTATGGTGCCGCCCATGATCGATGAGGAAGAGCGGGCTGGAATGGCGACCCTGCTCGCGTGGTGGCGCGAGATGGGGGTCGACGGCGCACTCGACGATGCGGGAACCGACTGGCTCGCGCGCGTCGATGCGGTACCGGGACAGGCTTTCTCGTTGCAGAAGTCTGATCCGGCGGCGGAAACACCGCGCGCAACGCCTGAGGCTCCGACACCGGCGCGAAGCACTATTGATAGGGCAGTCGGCACCACGACGAGCCAGCGTCCTGCCGTTACACCCGACGCACCGCGCCGCTTTCCAACCGCTCCGCCAGATGCCGCCGCGCTCAGCGCTCGCCAGGCGGCGCGCCAGGCCAAGACGCTCGACGAACTGCGCACGGTGCTCGAAGCATTCGACGGCTGCGCGCTCAAAGCCACGGCGAAGTCGCTCTGCTTCTTCGGCGGCCGCCCCGACGCGCGGCTGATGATCGTCGGTGAAGCGCCGGGGCGCGAGGAGGATCTGGCGGGAAAGCCGTTCGTCGGTCGCGCCGGCCAGCTTCTCGACAAGATGCTCGCCGCGATCGGCCTCAGCGAGGACGACGCGCACATCACCAATGTCGTGTACTGGCGCCCGCCGGGGAACCGTACGCCGACGCCGCAGGAGGTGCAGGTCTGTCGGCCCTTTCTGGAGCGCCAGATCGAGCTTGTCGGCCCCGATGTGCTCATGACGCTCGGCGGTCCCGCTGCGACCGCGCTCCTCGGCATCGAGGGCGGCATCATGCGCGCACGCGGGCGCTGGCGGGAGGTGGAGATCGCAGGCCGCAAAGTGCCGGCCATGCCGACGCTGCATCCGGCCTACCTGCTGCGCACGCCCATCGGCAAGCGGCTCGCCTGGCGCGATCTGCTCGCCATCCAGGACCGTCTGCTCGCCGCCCCAGGGAAATGACACCATGAGAAGCATTAAGGACGCACTCGATCACCGTTTCGGCGATTTCGCCCATGCGGTGGATCCGAAGCTCGAGGCTTCGGAGTTCCTGCGGGGGCTCGCTTCGCGCGGCGTCTGCCGTCGCTTTCGCGACGAGCCGGTGCCAGCGTCTCTCGTCGACACGCTCGCGGCGCTCGCCCTCTCGGCGCCGTCGAAGAGCGACCTCCAGCAGCGCGATATCCTGGTGATCGAAGACAAGGTCATCCGGGACCGCATCAACACTTTGCTCGCGGATCAGGACTGGATTCCCAAGGCTCCGCATTTCCTCGTCTTCCTCGGCAACAATCGACGCCAGCGTCAGGTCCATGACTGGACAGGCATTCCGTTCGCCAACGACCACCTCGATGCCTTCTTCAATGCCTCGGTGGATGCGGGGATCGTCCTCTCGGCTTTCGTCCTCGCGGCCGAGGCGGCGGGTATCGGTTGCTGCCCGGTAAGCGTGATCCGCAACCACGCCCAGGAGGTGAGCGAGATGCTCGGCCTGCCCGCCCATGTGTTTCCGGTTGCGGGCCTCGGCTTCGGCTGGCCGCAGGGCCCGTCCTACATCAGCTTGCGCCTACCACTCGCTGCAACGGTGCATCGCGACCGCTATCAGGAGAGCACGCGCGAAATTGTTTCAGGCTACGACCGGCGTCGAAACAGCGTGTTTCCTTACCGTCAGCAGCGCAATGTCGCTCGCTTCGGAAAGAGCGATTCCTATGGCTGGTCAGAGGATAAAGCGCGCCAGTACGGTGAGCCCGAGCGGGCCGATTTCGGCCGCTTCGTTAACGCGCGCGGCTTCAAGTTGACTTGAAGTTCGACGGCCAACTTAAGCCCCGTTAAATCAATTTGTACTACGCATAATCGTGCACGGGTGCCGTCGGGGTCGACGTCGCCTGGGCATTCGTGGAGGGGATTGTGCGTATCAAATTTGTGTACCTGCGGCCCCGCGCGGTGCTGCAGTACCGGGCTATTGGCCCATACGACCGGTCGGTAAAGGAGGCATGGGAAACCTTGCTCGGCTGGCTCGACATGCGCGATCTCCGGAAGTACGACGCGCGCGCCATTGGCATCATCCACGACTGCTCACGAACCACCGATGCCGAAGCCCTCCGCTACGACGCCTGCGTCGAACTCATCCCCGGCCTCAGCCCAGATCCCGAGTTCGGCATTATCCGAAAGATGACCCCGGGTGGGGCCTATGCACTCGGCCAAATCAGGGGCTGTCACAGTCAGATCAGCGCAGCCTTCCGCTATATGAGCTCGCAATGGGCCGAAGCGGAGAAGCTGCGGGTCGACGGCACGCGCCCGCTGATGGAGATGTATCTCAACGACCCGGCCCGGACGCCCAAGGAGGAATGGCTGACGCAGCTCTGCGTCCCGATCCGTACCGAGCCCGATCCTCGCAAGCTTCTGCATATTCGCGACGACGAACTCGAGGTGGAAGCCTGAGGCCATCGACGGCGCTGCTGATGGTGCCCCGTGATCAGCCCGCGGGTGCGTAAAACGAATCGTGATTTGCCAGTAAAAAGGCCCCATGCATCGATAGCTGTATGTGGGCATTTCGGACATGTATGGTGGCCTTGCTCGCTGCGGTGATGGCCATCGGCATGGCTCCATCATCGCGCGCCGACGAGGACGTAGACCTCGAGCTCGTGCTCGCGGTCGATGTTTCCTGGTCCATGGACCTCGATGAGCAGCAGCTCCAGCGCGAAGGCTATATCAGCGCCTTACGTGACCCCGAGGTCTGGAAGGCCATCAGCAGCGGCGGTACGGGTCGCATCTCGCTCATGTACATGGAATGGGCGGGCCAGCTCATTCAGCAGATCGTCATGCCCTGGACGCTGATCGACAGTCCGGACGCGCTCGAGGCGTTCGCCGCGCGGCTCGAGAAGATGCCGATCTCGCGCGAACGCATGACATCGCTCTCGGGTGCTATCGATTTCGCAGCGCGCCAGTTCGGTACACAGGGTTTCAAAGGCAAGCGCCGGGTCATCGATGTCTCCGGCGACGGCCCCAACAACTCGGGTGGCCCCGTCGAGGCATCCCGTGATCGGGCGGTCGCCGAGGGTATCGTCATCAATGGGTTGCCGATCATCCTGAAGCCGAACCAGCGTTCGGGCTTTTTCGATATCAACAACCTCGACAAGTATTACACCGACTGCGTGATCGGCGGCTTCGGGAGCTTCGTCATTCCCGTGCGTGATCGAGCCGAGTTCGGGCCTGCGATCCGACGCAAGCTCATTCTGGAGATCGCCGACCTCTCGCCGTCGGAGCCCGACGGCGAGCCCCGCTTCATCCGGACACAGATGTCGGTGCCCGAGGAGCGCAGCGACTGCATGATCGGTGAGAGACTCTGGCGCATGTATATCGACGGCCGCTTCCGCGAGTAGGCTGCATCGCGCAGTTGCCACCGGCCGGCCGATAACTCAAGAGCCCCGCGCAGGTCCTGCGCGGGGCTCTTGTCATCTCAGAGAGTGATGCTGCGGATCAGATTGCGGAATTGATCCAATCCTCGAGCTTGCGCTTCTGTACGAGCGCGCCGACCTGCTGAGCAGCAACCTTGCCGTCCTTGAACACGAGGAGCGTCGGCATGGCCTGGATGCGGAAGCGCTGAGTGATTGCCGGATTCTGGTCCACGTCAACCTTCACGACCTTGACCTTGCCAGCCATTTCCTGCGCGACCTGATCGAGTGCCGGCGCCATGGCCTTGCACGGTCCGCACCACTCCGCAAAGAAGTCCACGACGACCGGCTCGGACGATTTGATGACCTCGTCTTCGAAGTTTGCGTCGGTAACGAACGCAGTCATTTCGGGATCTCCTCGAGAATAAGCCGCGTGCAGGCCTGCACGGGAGGGGATGCGGCGGAATCGCCGCGTTGGTCGTTAAGTAGGCATCGCACTATCTTGCGTCAAGTTGGCCTCAAATGGGCGTGAACAGTTCAGTTTTCGCCTGCTTTAATGCACTTGCCGGAAGCTCCATGAGCCTTGGTCCCTCCGTCCAGAGCAGAGCCGCTCGAACACGCTTTACGTCGAAGGCGCGCTCCACCGCCAGGCAATAAGCCGCGAGCTGATGAACATAGGCGCGCGGCACCTCGCCGAGATCGCGCGGCGGCGGACGGTTGGTCTTGTAGTCCACGATGAGGATCTCGCCATCGAGCTCGACAAGTCGGTCGATCTGGCCGGCAATGCGCAGCGGCGGGCCTGAGCCGCTGGGGGACGCGATCTCGGCGACGATCGCAACCTCGGCGCGCGAACGTGGTCCGAAGACAGGTGCAAAGGCTGGATCAGTCAGTACGGCGAGCGTCTCGCGGACAATGCTCCCATGCATTCGCGCGGGGAGCACACCTCCACGCGCCTCCAGGAAGGCCGTGGCAGCGCGCTTCCAGCCTTCCTGCGGGCAGGTCGGCAGATACTGCAGAAGGGCGTGCGTGAGGGTGCCGCGCAAGAAGCGGTTTTCGCCACCGAGCGATGATCCGGGCGCGGATCTGCGTGCTGGCCGGTCGGCAGGCGCGCCGACAGGTTCAAGCGGCTCGCCATCTGCGTCGATGTCGAGCGGCGCGAGGCGGGAGGGCGCGATCGGTACAGCGAGTGCGGGTTCGCGTGGTGCCCGGCGCGCGGCCCATGCGGGCGGCGTGACAGGAGCGGCATCAAGACCGGGATCAGTCTTGCGCACTGTGGGAGGCACACGTTGCGGCTCGGCAAGGCGGAAGACCGGGCGCCCCTCGGCGTCGCGTGCCTCGACGAGGCGATCTGCAAGGCCTGTCCTGACGAGCTCGTACCAGCAGTTTGGCGGCCGGTTGATCTTACCGTCGTAGCCACAGACATAGAGACGGTCGCGCGCCCGCGTGAGAGCTACGTAGAGCAGGCGGTTGCGCTCCTCGGTTTCCTCGTCCGAGGTGCGGCTGCGGGCGTTCGCAATTGCCGCGACGCGCTTCGTGCCTTTCGACGGCGCCCAGACCACCGGACTCACGCCGCTCGCGACGCTGATCTCGTCGTCGATCTCGATGAGGCCGCCATTGGGGCCACCCGATCGCGTGCTGCACGTATCCGGCAGGAACACGATCGGCGCCTCGAGGCCTTTGGCGCCATGCACGGTCATGACGCGCACCTGGTTGCCGCCGTGCTCGAGATCGCGCTTGATCTCGCGCCGGCTTTGCCTGAGCAGGTCGAGAAAGCCCTGCAGCGAGGGCGGCTCGGCCTCGTCATAGCGGAGCGCGAGGTTCATGAACTCATCGATCGCATCAGCTGCCTCCGGCCCGAGCCGCGCGATGAGCTTGGCGCGCCCGCCAGCGCCGTCCAGCAACTCCGCATAGAATTCGAAGGGCGGGCGGAAGTCGGCGCTGCGCCGCCACTGCTTCACGATCTCCGCCGCCGCTGCGAGGCGTGCATCTCCGGATTTCGCCCTCTCCAGCAGTGCACTCCAGAGCGAGCCTCTGCGGCCCGGCGCAAAGCGCAGGAGATCGTCGTCGTCGAGACCGATGAGGGGGCTCTTCAGCACCGAGGCGAGCGCCAGATCGTCTTCGGGCAGCAGCACAACTTCGCCGACGGCCATGAGATCCTGGATGGCAATCTGCTGTTCGAGCGCCATGCGATCAGCGCCGGCAACCTGGATGCCGCGCTGCTTCAATGCCGCGATCAAGGCCGGCGCGAGCAGGCCGCGGCGACGCACCAGAATGAGAATGTCGCCGGCTTCGATCGGCCGATCCTGGCTTTCGAGGCGCTCGCCCGTGCGAAGCCATCGGCTGATTTGATCGGCAATACGGGCCGCGAGGCGCGCTGCAGGTGATGCCGACGTGCGCTCGTCGAGCGGCGTGAAGGCATCGGTATCTTCTGTATCTGCTGGTGCTTCGGGCTCCCAGATCTCGACGAGGCCCGCATGGCCCTGGCGATGCGGTTGATGGCGGATCGCGCCACCGCCAAACGTCACGCCGGGCGTGCGTTGCGGGTCAATGAAGACGGCATCGACGGCCGCCAGCACGGGCGGCGCCGAGCGGAAGGAGAGCGTAAGAGGAACGGCATGCCAGGGATGTTTGACCGCGTCGGCGCGCGCGGCAAAATCGGTGCCGACCTCCGCGAGCTTGTGGGGAGCTGCGCCCTGAAAGCCGTAGATGGACTGCTTCTCGTCGCCAACTGCGAAGACCGTGCGCGGCCCATCGCCGTGGCCGGCGCTGTCGCCGAAGAATTCCTCGGCAAGGCCTGCGACCACGCGCCATTGCAGAGGGCTCGTGTCCTGCGCTTCGTCGACGAGAATATGGCTCAGACCGCCATCGAGCTTGTAGTGCACCCACTGCGGCAGGCCGCTCACATTGCCCGTCAGAAGGACGGCAGCCTTCATGATGAGATCGTCATAGTCGAGCGCGGCGCGGCGTGCCTTGAGGGCGGCGTATGTGCCGCGCACATCATGGGCGAGTTGGAGGAGCGCGAGCGAGGCGTCGAGTGTTTCGAGGGCGCGGCGCTCGCCGTCGAGAGTGATGAAGCGGTTCTGGGCGGTGATGAGTGCCGCGTCGAGATCGGGATGCTGCTTCGCCGTTCCATTGGTCATCAGCGATTTGCGCGGGTCGCCGTCGCCCGTAAGAAAGAATGCGCACAACGCATCCGCTGCCGCATTGGAGTTCGCGGCAGAGATAACCGCGCGAAGGCGATCCGCGGCATCGCGATCATTCTTGGAGCCGCCACTCAGCGCCGTGATTGCGCGCCGGAGTATGTCGGGTGGCAGAATGTTAGCGATCTCGTCGAGCACTGTGGCGAGCGAGGTGTTCTTGCGAATACCGAGCGCCTTGCGATAGCGCGTCTCGACCTCATCGAACGAGAGGGCGCTGCCGATCACATCAGGACGCGCCGCATCGAGCCAGTCGCGCTTGGCGATCATGGCGCCAAGGAGTTGGTCGAAGCGCTCATCGGCGGCGTATACGACGACGGTTTCGAGTGCGGTGTGCAACGGCGAGCCGCGCGTGCCAGCCGCCGCACTGAGCGTCGTATCAATGGCCTCGCGCATCAGACTTTGTGCGTGCGCTTCATCCAGTACCGTGAAGCCCGGCGGCACGTCGGCTTCCAACGGAAAGCGCTGCAGCAGGCGCTCGCAGAAGGCATGAATGGTCTGCACCTTGAGCCCACCGGGCGTCTCGATGGCGAGCGCGAAAAGCTGGCGAGCGTGCGCCAGCTCCTCTTCTCGGGGCGCACCGCCGAGCAGCTCCCGCAAGGCCTTGTGCAGCGCCTCGTCGCTCGCGCTCGCCCATTCCGCGAGGCGTTTGAACACGCGCGTCGACATTTCCGTCGCTGCAGCCTTGGTGAAGGTGAGGCAGAGAATGCGCTCAGGCTTCGTGCCGGCAAGCAGAAGGCGCAGCACGCGCGATGTGAGCACGTGCGTCTTGCCCGTACCGGCATTGGCGCTCACCCATGCTGACGCGGTCGGATCAGCGGCGCTATTCTGCGCGGCCGTGGTTTCGCGCAGGAGCCTTTCGAGGAGTGTGCTGCTCATTCGGCCACCTCCTCGTCGTCACTCCCGTTGCTGCCGCTCCATTCTGCGACGCGCGCGAGGTGGGCGAAATCGTCGTAGCGGTAGTCGAAGCGTGCACGGCGCACGGCGCGGTATGGATGCGCCTCGTTGTCGAAATCGGCGACGAGCTTGCCAAGACTCGCGATGCAGGCATCTGCAAGTGCGTGGACGTCGTCAATCTTGACGATCTTTTCCTCGCCTGCAGGCGTTCCACCCCGCGCGCTGATGTAGCGGAGCGCAGCAATCGCTTTTGTGTCGATGCCTTCGAAACCGCCCTCGGTCCCACGCGCAATGGCGGCTTCGAGCGGGAGCTGCGGCGCCGTACCACTCAGAACTTCTTTATTTTCAGGCGCAGAACCCGTCTTGTAATCCGTGATGATGAGGCCGGACGGAGAAACATCGATCCGGTCGGCGCGCGCCGTAAGCGTGAAGGGGCCGCCCGGCGCCGCGAGCACGCGCTGACCCGTGACCTCGGTGGCAATGCGCGAAACGCCGTCGCGCCGCTCCGGCTCACTCGCCGCAAACCAATCGGCAAAGCGTGCGATGCGTGGCAGCCAGAAAGCCGCAACGCGCGGATGCGCCGCGTAGTCCTTCAGCACGGCTTCGGCGTCGCGCAGCAGCTCGCGTGCGATGTCAGGTGGCAGCTTGTCCGGAAATCGTCGCGTGAAGCGCGAGAGCGCCTCATGAATGATCGTGCCTTTCTCACGCGGCCCCGGCGCAGCGCCGAGCGGGTTCAAGGCTTCCAGTGAGAGAATGCGGTGCGCATAGAGGCTGTAGGGATTGCGGATCCAGCGCTCGATGTCCGAAGCACTGAGCTTGCGCGGGCGCAGAGCGAGCGCCGGGCGCGGCTCCGGTGCGCGAATGGGTTCGGCCGCACTGATGCACGCATCGCGCGCCCGCGCCCAGCCGAGCCACGGCTTTGTCGGCCGTAGAACATCGGCGAGCCCCATGCCGCCGAGCAGCGCGTCGATGCGCATGAGCCAGCGCGATGGGACGGTTGGCGCGCCATCCACGCGGCTCGCACGCGACAGCACGACCTCGCCTGCACCGAGGAGCCCCGTGACATCGAGCGCCGCGCGTCCGATGGCCACTTCCGGTGAGGGAAGACCGAGCTTGGCCCGCATAGGTCGATTGAGCCAGGCACCAGGATCGGCGGCCTTGGGCCATGTGCCTTCGTTGAGCGCACCGAGGATCACGAGATCAGTCTGCTGCAGACGCGCCTCGTAGGGTCCCCAGATGGAGAGACGCGGGTGCACGGCGACGCGCGGGCGCACGGTCACATTGCCGGCAAGCGCACGGTAGAACTCGGCATAGTCGGCAAGCGGAATGGGTGGTGCCGTCAGGCTCTCGTCGTCGAGCGCGGCGAGAAGGCGATCCGCTTCCTCGCCGTCCTCATCCTGCCAGAGACGCGACGGCGATGTGTCGTCGCCGGGAGCTGCGAGCGCGTCAGCAGCGGCGCGATGCGCACGCGTGAGCACGTGCAACTCTTGCGGCGCATCGTTTTTGGCAAGAGACGTCAGCGGCACTATGGCGTCGCGCAGACGCACAATCAGTGCCTGCGCAGCATCCCAGTCAGGATCCCACAGACGCCGCACGGCGCGGTCGCGCCGCGAGCCGTCAAGTGTCTCGCGTTTGGCGCGCGCGAGGCTCGTCTCGATGCCATCAAGCCCCTCGCCGAAGTAGATCGTGCGCAGTGCCGCAAGCTCCAGGAAGCGTGCGGCGCGGCGGATATCGCGCACCGGCAGACCCAGCCGCGTCAGCGGATGCTTCAGGAGGGCCATCACTGTCGCAGGTGCAAAACCCGTGGCGATGGCTTGCGCGATGAGATCGAGAAAAGCGCCGTGTGGTGTCTTCGCGAGCGGGCGGCCAGCGGAATCGTCGACCGTGATGCCCCAGCTCTGAAGGCGGATCGCGACCCGGCGCGCGAGCAGCCGGTCGGGCGACACCAGCGCGGCCGTGCGACCCGGCGTTTCAAGCGCCTCGCGCATCATGAGCGCGATGACTTCCGCCTCGTCCGCGGAATTCGGCGCGTCAATGCGGCTGATGCCGGCAAGGGCGGCGTCGAGCGCTGCGCGGTCTGCCCGAGCGATGTAGTCCTTCCATTGTCCGGTGGCGCCTGCGGGGCGCATGACCTCGCTCAGGAAGGCACTGCGCTGCGCAGCGTGCTCAGGCGCCGGTCGACCCGCAACCTCGCGGACGGACGCACGTGATACGCCGAGCGCATCAAGCAGGTGATGGAGATCGTGCTGCGGATGCTCGGGATGGTTCGCGAGCTGATCCCAGCTTGCATCGTCGAGCGTGCGATCGAGGCCGGGAATGACGATCGCGCCGGCAGGAAGGTCCGAAACCGCGCGAATGAGATCGACCGTTGCCGGCACCGAGCCGGTCACGCCGGCAATGATGAAGGGCTCCGATGGCGGGTTGCGCGTCAGGCGCTCCGCTTCGGCGTGAATGAGACCGTTGCGCCTGTCCGCCGCCGAAAGCAGACCGCGCTCGTCGAGGTGTGCAGGCCAGAAACGCGTGACGATCTGAAGGAACTCGATGGTCTGCTGCCAGTGTGTCGAGAAGTCATCCGGCACGAGATCGGCAAGACCGTCGAGTGAGCAGCCCTCGGTCTCGACCATATCCATGAGGCGCGC
>JAEZAW010000113.1 GCA_023430315.1 Pseudomonadota bacterium
CGCGGGCCGTGAGCTTGCCGCGCTTGTGCTGGGCAGCGATGCGGGCCTCACCGCCACCGAGCCGCGCAATGTCGCGCCGACGCTCGAGTTCCTCGAGAACATTCCTCATGGATTTCCTGTCCCTATCGCACTGCAATGTGCAGTTCAGCCGTGTCTAGCACGGGGGGCCAAAAGGGGCAAAACGGAAGGTTGGCGGCCTTCGCGCCTACGGCGCGAGCGAGACCAGTCTCGCGCTCTGCCGGGAGGGACACCCTCCCGGACCCACCCGCTTTTGTGACTTTGGAGCGAGCGGTCTCACCATTTCATGAGCGCGCGACTGCGTGCCGGCCGGTAGGCCGTGCGACGGGGCCATGAGCGCGCGACTGCGCGTCGGCCGTTAGGCCGTCCTATCAAGCGTGCGCCGCCAGGCGCTGCAGCTTCTTGAGGCGCTCGGCGATGTCGGCCGGGGCCAGCTCGATGTTGGCGATGCGCGGCGTGAAGCTCGGCGCAACCGAGCGATTGATCTCCTGCAGCCAGACGAGCGTGCGCTCGATGAAGGTGGCGACCGGAATGTGGGAGATGTCCATGTCCTGCCAGAAGCCGCGCTGGACGATTTCGGCCTCCTCGCGCTGGGTCCAAACCGGCAGGATGAGCGTATTGGCAACCTCGGTCGAGGCGGCGAATGTCGGGCCTTGCTCGTCCTCGAGAATGTAGAGGCCGCCCTGTCCGACGGCTTGGCGGACAAAGCTCGCGAGTATTTCCTGGCGCAGGCGGTCAGCCAGCTCCATGGGCTCGATCTCGGCCTCGCAGGGCGCGGCGAGCCAATTCGTTCCGATCGCGCGATCGAGATCGCGCAGCTTCGGCAGCACCTCGTGAAGGAAATCGGCAAGCGAGATCGGCTTGACGCGTGGTTCCTGCACGACCTTCTCGGCCGCTTGCTCCGCATCGTTCTGCTCGACCCAGAAGAGCGTCGTCTCACGGGCGCGGCGGGTCGGAGAGGGCAGGCGCGCCAATCCTTCGGCGCCGGCAACAGCCCACACGGTGCGCGAGGCAACAACCTTGCGCACGAAATCAGCGAGCACAGCGGCATGACGTGGATCTGCTTGCCGCAGCAGCATTGCTCCCCTCCCACAGCTTAGTGGCCCGCTGCGCAGAGCGCGCGGGTGAGTGAACAATAGACAGCAGAGGCGTAAAACAGGGGTTACGTCGGACGTAGATGCCCTAGCCTCTATCGAGGCCTTTGGCTTCCAGTTCCTTAAGATACTGGGCCCAACGTTTATCTTTCTCGCGCCCGAGTAGTGACAGGTAAGACCAAGTAAACAGTCCCGTATCGTGGCCGTCGTCGAACACGATCTTGACGGCGTAGTTGCCGACCGGGACGAGGTCCTTGATCTTCACATTGCGCTTCTTGCCAACCGTGACGCGCTGCTCGGGCGAATGGCCCTGCACTTCAGCAGAAGGACTCATGACCCGCAGCATCTCGGCAGAAAGCTCGTAGTGCGCGCCATCCTGGAAGCCGACGTCGAGCGCGTCGGCGCCCGGCTTCACGCGAAGCGTCGGTGGGGGCACGCGCTGGCCGGCGGCGCCGGAAATCTCGTCCCAGGTCTTGGCGGCGAGATCGCGGAAGATCTGCGCGTGCAGGCTCTCGGGCTCGGCGGCGACAATCGGGTGCCCCTCGTCCGAGCGCGCGCGGATCGACATATGCAGCGGCACCTCGCCGAGGAAAGGAACGCCGAGCTTGCGCGCCTCGTCAGCCGCGCCGCCATGGCCAAAGATGTCGGAGCGCTCGCCGCAACTCGGGCAGAGGAAGTAACTCATGTTCTCGATGATCCCGAGCACGGGAATGTCGGTCTTGCGGAACATGGCAAGGCCCTTGCGGGCATCGATGAGCGCGAGGTCCTGTGGCGTCGAGACGATGACGGCGCCGGAGAGCGGCACCTGCTGAGCCATTGTGAGCTGCACGTCGCCTGTACCCGGCGGCATGTCGATGACGAGCACGTCGAGCGCGCCCCACTCCACTTCGCGCAGCATCTGCGTCAGTGCGGAGACGACCATCGGGCCGCGCCAGATGATCGGCGTGCCTTCATCGACCATGAAGCCCATGGACATGGCCTTGAGGCCGAAGCCTTCCATGGGGCGCAGGCGGTTCGAGCCTTCGATAACTTGCGGACGACCCGAGAGGCCGAGCAGACGCGGCTGCGACGGGCCATAGATGTCGGCGTCGAGAATGCCGGCCTTGAGACCGATGGCCTGCAAGCCGAGCGCGAGGTTCACGGCTGTCGTGGACTTGCCGACGCCGCCCTTGCCCGAGGCGACGGCGATCATGTGTCGGATGCCCGGAACACCGGCTGATGGCCGGCCGCCAGGGGCAGCCTGAGGTCGCGCTGCCGCTTCGCGGGCGGCGCTCTGCTGCGCGCGCGCCTGCTGAACGCGCGTGCTTTCGGCGCGAGGGGTGCCAGCGCCGTTGGCGGTGCCGCGAGCGGCTTCCGCCGTCAGCACGGCCGTGACGCCCTGAACGCCGTGAATGTCCTTGACGACTTTCTCGGCTGCCTGGCGCAGCGGCTCCAACGAGGCCGCGCGGTCCGGCGGAACCGTGATCGAGAAATAGACCTTGTCGTCGCGCAAGAGGATCTCGGACACGAGGCCGAGGTCGACGATGTTGCCTTCGAGATCGGGCCCCTTGATGCGCTTCAACTGCTCGAGAACCTGGGACTTCGTAACGGCCATCTGCTGTCCTCTCGGGGATCGGGGCACGCCGCCGCGGTATCGTAGCTTCGCGCAGGCGTGCGCGGCGCCTTCGGCCGGCGCCAGTCGTCGAGGGCTATATGCCAGAAGCGAGCAGAAGTGTCACCAGAGGGGTACTTCATCCCCTCTCCCCGCTTGCGGGGAGAGGGCTAGGGTGAGGGGCGGCGGCATACGCTGACGTCGAACAAGCTCCCGCCCCTCATCCCGACCTTATCCCCGTAAGGACGGGGAGAAGGGGGAGATGTCCTCACAACTTGCAGCCCGTGCCCGGATCGGCAAGCGCTGGCGCCGCAACGCCGATCACCTTGTTCAGGCCGCCTTCGGCCCGCCGAAGGTAGATGTTGTGGACGACCTCCTGTGAGGCCGAGATCGAGATCGGCCCGCGCGGGCTCTCGATCTTGGCACTGCGCATGGCCTTGTAGAGAGTGGCCTCGTCCTCGATTTTGCCTTTGACCGCTTCGAGGCCGACCGCGAGGAGCTGAGCCGCGTCATAGCCCTGTACGGCGTAGACGTCGGCTTCGCGCTGCGTCTTGTCCTGGAAGGCTTTGCGGAAGGCCTTGTCCTTCGCATTGTCGAGGTTGTCGCCGTAGTGGAGCGCGGTCTCGATGCCATCGGCCGCCGAGCCCTGCGCAGCAAGCACACCCTCGGTGAGAAAGCCCGAGCCGCAGAGCGGCACCTGGATGCCGGCCGACTTGTACTCCTTCACAAACTGCACCGCGCCGCCGCCGGCAAAGAACACGCCGACAGCTTCGACGCCGAGCCCTGGAATCTGCGCGAGCAGCGGCTGGAAATTCGTGTCCGGGAACTTGAGCGTGAGCGAGCGCACGACCTCGCCGCCGTGCTTGGCGAAGCCTTCCTTGAACCCCTCGCCGGCCTCGTTGCCGGCCGCATAGTCCCAGGTGATCCACGCCGCTTTCTTCACGCCCTTGGCGCCGAGCGCGAGGCCCATGCCGTAGGCGGGCTGCCAGTTCGTGAAGGACGTGCGGAACACGTTCGGCGCACAGAGCGCGCGCGTCACCGCATTGGCGCCGGCATTGGGTACGATCGTCAGCGTGCCCGTTTCGCGAACGACCTTGTGGATGCCCATCTGTACGCCCGAGTGGACGGTGCCGATCAGCACGTCGACCTGGTCACGCTTGACGAGGCGGTCCGTGTTCTGGGGCGCGTTCTCGGGCTTCGATTCATCGTCGAGCTTGATGATCTGAATGTCGCGGCCGCCGAGCTTGCCGCCCTTCTCCGCGATCAGCATCTCGACGGCAAACGTGATGTTCTCGCCGAGTTTGGCGAACGTGCCGGAGTAAGGAAGCATCAGGCCGATCTTGATGGGCTTGGCCTGGGCGATGGCCCAGCCCGTCGGCACGGTGGATACAGCGGCAGTTGCGATCGCGCCCTGCATGAGGCCGCGGCGAGTCGGGCGAATTCCTTTGATGGACATTGTTGCGTTCCCTCCAGGTGCGCCGCGGAGCCCCGGCGTCCGGGCACATTTATGGCCGACAGCTGGAAGACGCCAGCGTCGGCTTGCGCTCATTTATAGCGTGCGGCGGCACGCTTGGAATGGTCCAATCGTCGGAGAGATTCTGGACCTTTCAGGTCCCTGAGGCGGGCGCCGGGCGCGGCGGCTTCTCGGGGGCCGATCCGCCGTCATTCTCGGGCGCATCGGCTTCCGGCGTCCGCGCAATCGGCGTCGAGACCTTGCCGAGGTGCTGGGCGAGATCGACCGTGCCGCGCAGTCCGACGTCCGCACCATGCCGCTCGAGCCACTTGCCCGTCTCCGTATAGCCGGCGAGGAACAGCCGCGAGATGATGGTCCGGTCGGGCTGGATCTTGCTGTCGGCAGGCAGGATGGCCGTGTGGTGGCCGGCCTCGACGAGATGAAAGCGGTGCTGCGCGATACGCCGTGCCGGCGTGCGGGCCCGCCGCCACCAGCCGAGATCGGCCGCGGCACGGGCCGCTTCGATCAGCTCGATGTCGCGTCGCAAAGGCTGATTGAATGTGATGCGGCTCACCGCGCCGGCGATCTCGCGCGTGGAGCGCGGCACGCCCGGTTCGTCGAACGAATTGAGGAGCACCAGCAGCGTGTCCTCTGCGGGGCTCTCGGCAGCGAGCGTCACGAGATCGGGATTGGCCGAGAAGCCGCCATCCCAGTAGGCGCGACCCTCGATCTCGACGGCGTGATGGATGGTCGGCAGGCACGCCGAAGCCAAGACGGCGTCGACGGTCAGCTCGGCGCGCCGAAAGAGGCGCTTGGCGCCGGTCGCGACATCCGTTGCGGCAATGAGCAGCTCGAGATCGGCAAAGGCGCGGATGCGCTCGAAGTCGATGTGCTCGGTGAGAATGCGGCGCAGGGGGTCGAAGCCGAGCGGATTGAAATCGTAGGGCGAAAGAACGGCAGCGACCGGCGCCAGTGACGAGGGGCGGCTGAAACTGCGCAGGAAAGGATTGAGGCGCACGAGATCGGGCACGGCCGCCTCCTGCACGGCTTCCCAGACCGTGCGGAGTGTTTTCCGTGCCTGCTCAGGACCGCCGTGTGCGAGACCGCTCGCGAGGGCCGCAGCATTCACCGCGCCGGCGCTGGTCGCGCTGATCCACGTTAGGCGAAGCGGTTGTCCGTCCTCGAGCAGGCGATCGAGCACGCCCCAGGTGAAGGCGCCGTGTACGCCGCCACCTTGGAGCGCGAGATTGATCGCGCGTTGCCGCTTGCCGCCGATTCCGAGCACATGCCCCTCCGCCGCGCCGGGATGTTGCACCGCATCATGGCAGAGTGGAGACAGGGACGACAATCGGCATTTCCCCGACCTTTGTGCACAGCATGGTGACGCCGAATGCCCGCTCGAGGTGGCGGGGTGTCAGGACGTCGGCGGGAGGCCCGTGAGCGGCGATGCGTCCTTTGGCCAGCAGGAGAATGTGATCCGCGAACCGCGCTGCGAGGCTCAGGTCGTGGAGCGCGACGACAACGGTGCGGCCTTCGGTCGCGAGCCGGCGAAAGAGCGCAAACAGGGCGAGCGCGTGTGCGGGATCGAGCCCGGCCGTCGGCTCATCGGCAATGAGGAGAGGGGCTTCCTGCGCCAAGGCGCGGGCCACAAGCACGCGCGCGCGTTCACCGCCGGAGAGCTGCGAAATCGGGCGATCGGCGAGGGGCGTAATGTCCATCGCGGCGAGCGCTCGGGTGATCGCTGCCGGATCTGCGTCATCATGGGGGAGCCGGCCGAGAGCTACGACAGCCCGCGCGGCGAGCGGCCAGTGCACGGCGCGCTCTTGCGGCAGGTAGGCGATAGTGCGGGCAAGCACCGCGCGCGTGAGTTCTTTGATCGGGCGATCGCCGAACGTGATGTCGCCGTGCACGGGTGAAAGCAACCCAGCACAGGCACGCAGCAGCGTCGATTTGCCGGCACCATTGGGTCCGACGACGGCCGTGACACGTCCGACTGGAATAGTGACATCGACAGCGTCGAGAACGACACGATCGCCGAGTGCTAGACGCACATTCTGTAGGGCGACACTCATGGTGCCAACTCCCTGCGCGTCGAGACGACGAGCCACACGAAGAATGGCGTGCCGATGAGCGCGGTCAGGACACCGAGGCGGAGACCGCCGCCGGGTGAAACGATGCGCAGCGCCAGATCCGCAGCGAGCACGAGCGCGGCGCCGCCGAGTGCGCTTGCCGGCAGCAGTCGCGATGGGACGTGCCCGACAAGGGGCCGCAAAATATGCGGAACAATGAGCCCGACGAATCCGATGGTGCCCGAGACCGCCGTCGCCGCGCCCACGGCGAGCGCCGTGCCG
The DNA here is from genome assembly GCA_023430315.1 of Pseudomonadota bacterium. Taxonomy (GTDB): domain Bacteria; phylum Pseudomonadota; class Alphaproteobacteria; order Rhizobiales; family Hyphomicrobiaceae. The sequence continues at coordinate 6,508 of JAEZAW010000113.1, forward strand.
GTAACGACGAGGAGACGCAGGCGCGGAAGCGATGTGCCGAGGTTGGCGGCAACCTCCTCGCCGAGCGTCAGCGCGTCGAGATCGCGACCGAGTCGTGCGAGCACCGCGAGACCGAGGAGGATCGGCGGCGCCGCGAGCCAGACGTGCGTCATGCTGCGGTCGGCGAGTGAGCCCATGAGCCAGTAGACGATCTCGACCGCGGCGAACGGATTCTGCGAAAGTGTGAGCACGAGTGCGATCAGTGCCGTTGTCAAGCTGGCGATGGCGACGCCGGAGAGGATCAAGGTGATCGGTCCACCGCGCTCTCCCGCGAGCCAGAGCACGACGGCCATGGCGCCGGCCGCGCCGACAAGGCCACCGAGGGGCAGACCGATGGCGAAGCTCGCTGCGAGCCCGGTATGGATCGCGAGCACCGCGCCGAGTGCGGCACCGCCGGAAATACCGATGATACCGGGCTCTGCGAGCGGATTGCGCAGATAGCCCTGCAAAGCTGCGCCGGAGAGCCCGAGTGCGGCACCGACGAGTAGCCCGAGCAGCGTACGCGGCAGGCGGATCTCAGTGAGAATGAGCCAGGCTTGTTCGCCGCCGCCGAGGCCCGTTCCGGTTGGTCCGGTTGCAAGCGATGCGAGGGCCAGCACCAGCGTCAACACTCCCAGAGCTGGAATGATGTGCGCGCGGCTCATGAGCGCGGCTTTCCTGCTGCCATGCGCTGGCGTGCTGCGACGAGCGTCTCGATGGCGTCGGCGATGTAGGGCGAGCCGCAGATCCATTGCCGCCAGGGCAGAATGATCGTGCTGCGGTGTTTCATCGTTGCAGCAATTGCCGGATGGGCGAGCGTTTCCGCGACAACCGTGCGGTACTCATCGCTCGGACCGGCAAGAGCCAGCAGGTCCGGCGGCGTCATGACGATCGCCTCGAGTGCGACGCGCCCGCCGCGGTCGGCACCGAGCGCCGGCGCCAAATTGCGGAAGCCAGCCAGACGCAGTGCCTCGTCCTCCAGCAGGCCGACACCGGATGCAATGCCGTTGATCTGGTAGATCAGCGCGGTGGGCATCGGCTTGTCATTCAAGGGAGCTGTAGTGAGCCGGGACAGTCGCGCATCGAAAGCAGCGACCGCGGCCTCACCCTTGGCGCGATCGCCGATCACGTCGGCCATTTGAACGATCGCCCTTCTGATGCCGGCGATGTCGGCTGCCATCGGGATCTCTACGACGCGGCGGCCGACACGTTTCAGCATCGCGACCGTGGCAGGCGAGGTGTACTCGGCATTCACGATCAGATCCGGATCGAGCGCCAGCACTTCCTCGGCATCGGCGTGCACGCGCTTGAAGGCTTTCCCGCGCTCACTGACCGGCGAGATTAGCGGATCGGCAGCATTGATGCTCAGCGCTTGAATGCGCTCCGGCGCCACGAGGTCGACGAGCAGGATGTCCGTGCAGAGATTCAGCGAGACGATGCGTTGAGGCGCCGCGTCCTGTGCAAGCAAGGACGCGGACGAGAGGGCAAGCGCCAGCGCGGCGAGGGCGCATCGAAACATCATGATGCGCCTACCGGTCCCGTTCGTGGAAATGGTCATAAATGCGCTGGGCCGTCTCTTGCGATATTCCGTTGACGGCGGTCAGATCGCCGACGCTCGCGCGGCTCACGGCTTTGGCAGAGCCGAAGTGGTGAAGCAGTGCGCGTTTGCGCGTCGGGCCGATGCCTTCGATCTCGTCGAGCGGATTTGCTGCAATGGCCTTCGAGCGTCGTGCGCGATGGGCGCCGATGACGAATCGGTGCGCTTCGTCGCGTAAGCGCTGAACAAAGTAGAGAACCGGATCGCGCGACTCGAGCATGATCGGGCGCTCGCGGCCGGGAATGTGGAAATGCTCGCGGCCGGTGTCGCGGTCCGGCCCCTTGGCGACGCCGATGAGGGCGATGTCCGTGATACCGAGGCTATCGAAGACTTCGCGCGCGACATTGAGCTGGCCGAGACCGCCATCGATCAGCACGAGATCGGGCTTATCGGGGAAGGCCGCGTCCTCCGCCTCGTCCAGTTCCTCGATAGTGGGCTCGGATGCAGGCAAATCCGCGGGCGTCACGGGAACAGTCGCGAGATCGATGGGGCTCTCGTCCTCGGTGGGTTGTGCGGCGGCCGCAATGCGCTTGAAGCGCCGGGTCAGCACCTCGCGCATCATGGCGTAGTCGTCGCCGGGCGTGAGGTCCGCGGACTTGATGTTGAATTTGCGGTACTGGCCTTTGACCATGCCGTCCGGACCCGCGACGATCATGGCGCCGACGGCATTCGTGCCGGATACGTGGCTGTTGTCGAACACTTCGATGCGCCGGGGCACCTGAGCGAGAGAGAAGCCTTCGGCGAGCGCTTCGAGCAGGCGCCGCTGCGAGGCTCCCTCAGCAAGCCGGCGGCCGAGCGCTTCCTTGGCATTGGCGAGGGCGTGCTCGACGACGCCGGTCTTGGCGCCGCGCTGGGGTACGCGAATCTCGACCTTGCGCTCGGCCTTGAGCGATAGCGCCTCGGCCAGCAGCTCGCGGCTCGGCACGTCATGCGAGAGCAGGATGAGGCGCGGCACAGGCTTGTCGTCGTAGAATTGCGCGATGAAGGAATCGAGCACTTCGCCGATGTCGAGCGAGCGATCGGCGCGCGGGAAGTAGGCGCGGTTGCCCCAGTTCTGACCCGTGCGGAAGAAGAAGACCTGCACGCAGGTCTGCCCGCCGTCCTGATAAGCGCCGAAGACGTCGGCTTCCTCGAAACCTTCGGGATTGATCGTCTGATCGGCGGTGACGTGGCTCAAGGCAGAGAGGCGGTTGCGGATGGCAGCCGCCTGCTCGAACTCCAGCGCATCGGAGGCCGCCATCATGCGCGCCCGCAACTGCTCGCGCACGTGCTGGCTGTCGCCACGCAGGAAACCGCAGGCCTCGTCGACCAGCTTGCCGTAGTCCTCGGGGCTGATCTCGCCCGTGCACGGCGCCGAGCAGCGCTTGATCTGATAGAGCAGGCACGGTCGCGTGCGGCTCTCGTAGACGGAATCGGAGCACGAGCGCAGCAGGAACGCCCGCTGCAGCGTGTTGATCGCGCGGTTGACGGCGCCCGCCGAGGCGAACGGGCCGAAGTAGTCGCCTTTGAGCTTTCTCGCACCGCGGTGCTTCATGATCTGTGGCGCTGCATGACCGCGCGCGATCAGAATGTAGGGAAAGGACTTGTCGTCACGCAGGAGGACGTTGAAACGCGGGCGGAAGCGCTTGATGAGGTTCGCTTCGAGGAGCAGCGCTTCGCTTTCCGTTCGCGTCGTGACGAATTCCATGCTCGCGGTGGCCGCGATCATGCGCGCAATGCGGTTCGTGTGGCCGCCGAGCCGGGTATAGTTCGAGACGCGCGCCTTGAGACTGCGCGCCTTGCCGACGTAGATCACATCGCCCTGAGCATCGATCATCCGGTACACGCCGGGGGCTGACGGTAGTGTCTTCAAATAGGCGTTGATGACATCGGGGCCGCGGGGAGCGGCTGGCCCGTCCGCGGGCGGGGGCCCGTTCTGGCCATTCTGCTGGATGTCGGTCGGCGCACTCATGGCGGGACAATTGGGCCGGTCCAGCGCCCTGGTCAAGTCGCGCCTCGGACACGATATAAGGTATAGCTTCGTGCGGTGCCCGAACGGCTGCCGCTCCTACAACCCGGACCGGAATACCCCATGACCGCGCAACCGGATGCCTCGATCTTCCTGCCCTTCGAGAACAGCTATGCCCGGCTGCCCGAGCGCTTTTATGCGCGCCTTGCGCCGACGCAGGTGCGGGAACCGCGCCTCGTGAAGCTGAACGAGGAGCTGGCGCGGGAGCTGGGGCTCGATCCCGACTATCTGGCATCGCCGGAAGGCGTTCAGATCCTGGCCGGCAACAGTGTGCCGGGTGGCGCCGAGCCGATTGCTATGGCTTATGCGGGACATCAGTTCGGCGGGTTCAGTCCGCAGCTCGGTGACGGCCGCGCGATCCTGCTCGGCGAAGTGATCGATCGGTATGGGCAGCGCCGCGACATCCAGCTCAAGGGCTCGGGGCCGACGCCCTTCTCGCGCCGCGGCGATGGCCGAGCCGCACTCGGGCCGGTGCTGCGCGAATACATCATCGGCGAGGCTATGCACGCGCTCGGCATCCCGACGACGCGCGCGCTAGCGGCCGTGACCACCGGCGAGGATGTCATGCGCGAGAAGGCGCTGCCGGGTGCCGTGCTGACGCGCGTCGCGGCGAGCCATATCCGGGTCGGCACATTCCAATTCTTCGCCGTGCGCCGTGATGAGGAAGGGCTCAGGGCGCTGACCGACTATGTCATTCAGCGGCATTATCCGGATCTGGCGGGAGCTGAGAACCCGGCAGCGGCACTGCTCACCCGCGTGATCGACAATCAGGCTGAGCTCATTGCGCGCTGGATGCTGATCGGGTTCATCCATGGCGTCATGAATACCGACAACATGGCGATTTCCGGCGAGACGATCGACTACGGTCCCGTCGCCTTCATGGACACTTTCGATCCCGCGACGGTCTACAGCTCGATCGACGAGCATGGTCGCTATGCCTATGGCAACCAGCCCGTCATCGGGCAGTGGAATCTCTCGCGCCTCGCCGAGGCCCTGCTGCCGGTGATCGCGGAGGACCGCGAGAAGGCGGTCGAGATCGCGCAGGAAGCCATCAACAGCTATCCGGCAAAATTCGAGGCGGCATTTATTGCCGGCTATCGCCGGAAGCTAGGCCTGTTCGAGGCGCAGGATGATGATCCCGTGCTGGTGAAGAAGCTCATGGATGTCATGGCGGCGAACAAGGCGGACTTCACGCTGACGTTCCGCGGCTTGTCGGAAAGCGCGGGAGATCCTGCGGCGGATGCCAAGGTGCGCTCGTTCTTCGATGATCCCGCAGCGTTCGACGCCTGGGCTGCCGAATGGCGTGCACGCCTCGCGCGCGAGGGTGGCGATCCGGCGGCGCGTGCCGCAGCGATGAAAGCCGTGAATCCTGCCTTCATTCCGCGCAATCATCTTGTCGAGGAGGCACTGAACGCGGCTGTCGACGGCGGCGATCTTGCGCCCTTCGAGAAGCTGCTGAGCGTGCTCGCGCGTCCCTTCGACGATCAGCCGGATGTGCCGGAATATGCCCTGCCGCCGCGTCCGGAGCAGGTCGTACGCGCGACATTCTGCGGAACTTGACTCGAAATCTCAGCGTCGGCCGCCGGCCAGGTTTATGGACGCAGGGTCAGCCCGCAAACGCGCCATCGCCCAGATGCCGATGGCAGGGCCGACGGCCAAGATCATGAAGGCATAAGTCCAGCCGAGCGCGTTGACGACGTAGGGCATGACGTGGATCGAGACCAGCGTCAGCAGAAAGCCGATGCACGTCTGCACCGTAAGCATGGTTCCGACCAGCGTACGATCGCTGAGCTCTGTCACCGACGCGGAGAATTGCGCCGAGTCCGATACGATCGTGATGCCCCAAACGACGCCAATCAGCAGGATGAGCCACGCCGGTCCACCGAAGGCAAAGCCCATGACGAGCGCGCACGCGCCGCTCGCAGCGAGCGAGGCCATGGTGATAGCCGTGCGGCCGACGCGATCCGCTGCCCAACCGCCGGCGAGGCAGCCGATGGCGCCGCTCGCGATGATGAGGAACGTCGCAACGCTCGCGCTGACCGGCGGGTTGTTGCCATAGCGTAGTGCGAAGCTCGCGCCAAGGAACGTGCCGATCCAGGCCCACATGGCATAGACCTCCCACATGTGACCGAAGTAGCCGAGATTGGCGAGGCGCAGGGGGCGACGACGAAAAGCCTCGGCTGCATTGGCTAGTCGGAAGGGCGGGGCTGGCGCTCGGTTTGGCCCGAGATCCACGCCGCGGATGAGAAGCGCACCGATCAGCGCGCAGATGCCGGCGACAATGCACGGCATGCGCCAGTCGAGGCCGAGCGGCACGAAGAGGTACGGCATGGCCGAGCCCAGCGTGACTGCGCCGACGAGCAGGCCAATGAGGAGACCGAGGTCGCCCTTCGCCCAGGTTGCAGCCATCTTCATGCCGACGGGATAGACGCCGGCAAGACAGAAGCCGGTCGCGAAGCGGAGCACGGGCACGGCGATGTCGGTCGGTGCGAAGAGCACGATGAGTAAACACGCTGCGCCGGCGATCGCGGCTGCTGACATGAAAAGATTGCGCGGATCATAGCGGTCGGCAGCGCTGAGGAGCGCGCTGGTCAGCGTGCCGCCGACGAAGCCCGCCTGCACGCTGCTCGTCATGAG
>JAEZAW010000133.1 GCA_023430315.1 Pseudomonadota bacterium
CGCCGACTGCGCGACACCCGCAAGCTACAACGCTCTGCGCGGGACGGGCGAGAAAGCCTGGTTCGGCTGGCCCGACAGCCCCGCGACGGAAAAGGAGATCACGGCGTGGTTCGAAGCCAAGAACGCCGAGGAAGAGAAAGCGGCCATGGGCCGCATCAACAAGGCCGCCATGGATGACGTGGTCTACATCCCGACCGGCTTCTACAAAGGCTTCCAGGCCTGGCGCAGCAACATCAGCGGCGTGACCGGCGGTCCGATCCCGTTCTTCTGGAACGTCAAGAAGGCCTGAGAAAAGCGGGCGAAACATGCTCGGCTTCATCGTTCGGCGCATCATAGCGACGATCCCTGTCATGGGGATCGTTGCCTTGTTCGTCTTCAGCCTGCTCTACATCGCGCCGGGAGATCCGGCCGTGGTCATCGCCGGCGACCAGGCGACGCCGCAGGACGTCGAACGCATCCGGCAAAGTCTCGGCCTCGACCGACCATTTGTCGAGCGCTTCGCCGAATGGTCGTGGCGCATCCTGCACGCCGACCTCGGCACGTCGATGTTCACAGGCATGCCCGTCACGCAGCTCATCGGCCAGCGGTTGGAGCCGACGCTCTCGCTCATGGTCATCACACTGCTCCTCTCCATTTCCATAGCCGTACCGATCGGCGTGCTGGCGGCGTGGAAGGCCGGGAGCTGGGTCGATCGTACCGTCATGGGCTTTGCCGTCTTCGGCTTCTCGGTGCCTGTATTCGTCGTCGGCTACGTGCTGGCCTATGTCTTCGCGCTGGAGCTCGAGTGGTTTCCGGTCCAGGGCTACACGCCATTTAGCGCCGGCTTCCTGCCGTGGCTCGAGAACCTCGTATTGCCGGCGATCGCGCTCGGCTGCGTCTATATCGCCCTCATCGCGCGCATCACGCGCGCCTCCATGCTCGAAGTGTTGCAGCAGGACTACATCCGGACAGCAAGGGCCAAGGGCCTCGGACAACGTCCCGTTCTGTTCCTGCACGCCCTCAAGAATGCCGCGGTGCCCATTGTCACGGTCATCGGCATCGGCATGGCCCTGCTGATCGGCGGCGCCGTCGTGACGGAGAGCGTCTTCGCCATTCCCGGCCTCGGCCGTCTGACCATCGATGCTATCCTGCGGCGTGACTATCCCGTTATCCAGGGCATCGTGCTGCTCTTCAGCTTCATCTACGTGCTCGTCAATCTCGTCGTCGATCTCATCTATACGCTGCTCGATCCGAGGATCAGATATTGACCGCGACTGCATCTCCACTGGCTGATCCGACAATGCCCGTCGGCGAGCCCGAGCTCCCCGACATCCTTCCGCCGGTCAAGCAGCGCCGTGGCATCGGCGGCTTCATCTATCGCCATCCCGCGATCGCGATCGGCGGCATCATGCTGTCGCTACTGATCCTGATGGCAATCTTCGCGCCATTGCTCGGCACGACGGATCCGTCGGCGCTCGCGCCGTCCAAGCGGACGCGCTCACCCTCGGCAGAGTTCTGGTTCGGCTCGGATATGATGGGCCGCGACATCTATTCGCGCGTCATCTACGGCGCGCGTGTGTCCCTGATCGTCGGCTTCGCGGTTGCCATTATTGCATCGCTGGCTGGGCTGTTCGTTGGACTGATCTCAGGCTTCATCAGATGGGCCGACAGCATCATCATGCGCGTCATGGACGGCATGATGTCCATCCCGCCCATCCTGCTCGCTGTCGCGCTCATGGCGTTGACACGCGGCAGCGTCGGTAACGTCATCGCCGCCATCGCGGTCGCCGAATTTCCACGCGTTACGCGCCTTGTGCGCGGCGTCGTGCTCTCACTACGCGAGCAGCCATACGTAGAGGCGGCCGTGGCCGCGGGCACGCGAACGCCCATGATCATCATCCGCCACATCCTGCCCAATACGATCGCACCACTGACCGTGCAGGCAACGTACATCTGCGCGAGTGCCATGATCACGGAGTCCATTCTGTCGTTCATCGGCGCCGGCACCCCGCCGATCATCCCCTCCTGGGGCAACATCATGGCTGATGGCCGTGCGCTCTGGCAGGTGAAGCCCTTTATCGTGTTCTTCCCCGCGATCTTCCTCTCGATCACGGTTCTGGCGGTCAATCTCCTGGGTGATGGCCTGCGCGATGCCGTCGACCCGCGCATGGCGAAGAGGCTCTGAGGTCTGGGCATGGCACTCCTCGAAGTCGAGAAACTGCAGACACACTTCCGCACCGAGCACGGCGTCAGCCGCGCCGTGAATGGCGTCTCGTTTCATCTCAATGCTGGAGAAACACTGGCCATCGTCGGCGAGAGCGGATGCGGCAAGTCCGTCACCGCCATGTCCATTCTGCGCCTCATTGCGTCGCCGCCCGGCAAATCAGCCGGTAGCATCCGCTTCCAGGGACGCGATCTGCTCACGCTCCCTGAGCCCGAGATGCGCAAGATCCGCGGCAATGACATCTCGATGATCTTCCAGGAACCGATGACCTCGCTCAATCCGGTGCTCACCATCGGCCGGCAGATCACCGAGACGCTGGCCCTGCACCAGAAGCTCGACAAGACGGCCGCCAACGCGCGTGCCGTCGAGATGCTGCGCCTCGCCAACATCCCGGAGCCCGAGCGGCGGCTCACGCAGTATCCACACGAGCTCTCTGGCGGCATGCGCCAGCGTGTGATGATCGCCATGGCCCTCGCCTGCGACCCGAAGCTCCTGATCGCCGACGAGCCGACCACCGCGCTCGATGTGACCGTGCAGGCGCAGATCCTCGATCTCATGCGCCAGCTCAAGGAGAAGACCGGTACGGCGATCATCCTGATTACGCACGATCTCGGCGTTGTCGCCGAGATGGCTCAGCGCGTGATCGTCATGTATGCGGGCAAGGTCGTTGAGGAAGCGAGCGTCGAGGATCTGTTCGCCCGCCCGCAGCATCCCTATACGCGCGCGCTACTCGGCTCCATGCCGCATCTGAAGGGCGGCACCGGCGAGCAAACGCGGCTTGCCGAGATTCCCGGCGTCGTCCCGGCACTGACCAAGCGCATCGACGGCTGCATCTTCGCACCGCGCTGCGCACAAGCCGTCGAGCACTGCCGGACGGCCTATCCGCCGCTCGAGGAAAAAATAAAAGGGCATAGCGCAGCCTGCTGGCAAGCCGTGCGTATCGCGGAGCACGCTGCATGAAAGCCGATCTCCCGCCAGTACTCGAGGTCAAGGGCCTCACCAAGCACTTTCCCGTCAAGAAGGGCCTGTTCGGCCGCACGAACGCGCACGTGCACGCCGTCGATGGGATCAGCTTTTCCATTGGTGAAAGCGAGACCTTGGGCCTCGTCGGCGAATCCGGTTGCGGCAAGTCCACTGCCGGCAAACTCATTCTCAAGCTCATTCCACCGACGGCTGGCGAGATCAAGCTCGCAGGCCGGCGCATCGACGAGCTGAGCGGCGAGAGTATGCGTGACTGCCGCCGGACCATGCAGGTCGTCTTCCAGGATCCGTATTCCTCGCTCAATCCGCGTATGCGGGCGCGCGACATCGTCGCCGAGCCGCTGCGCAACTTCGAGGCCCTTGGCGAGAGCGAGATCGACAAGCGCGTCAGCGAGCTCTTCGACAATGTCGGCCTCCGCAGCGACCAGCTCTCGCGCTTCCCGCACGAATTCTCGGGCGGCCAGCGCCAGCGGCTTGTCATTGCACGCGCACTGGCCGTGCGTCCGAGCCTGATCGTGTGCGACGAGCCCGTCTCGGCACTCGATGTCTCCGTGCAGGCGCAGGTGATCAATCTGCTCATCGATCTCCAGAAGGAGTTCGGCGTCGCGTATCTGTTCATCGCGCACGATCTCGCGGTCGTCGAGCACATCAGCCATCGCGTCGCCGTCATGTATCTCGGCCGCATCGTCGAGCTCGCCGACAAGGAGTCGCTGTTCGCCAACCCGCAGCATCCCTACACGGAGGCGCTGCTGTCGGCCGTTCCAGTGCCTGATCCGACCGTCAAGCCAAACCGCATCATCCTGCAGGGCGACGTGCCGAGCCCGATCAAGCCACCGCCCGGCTGTCATTTCCACACGCGCTGCCCGCTTGCTTTCGAGCGCTGCAAGATCGAGCGTCCGCTCATGCGCGAGACCAAACCCAACCACTTCGCCGCCTGCCATCTGCGCGAGGGCGAGCCCGTTCAGACGGTGTGAGGTCATCCGATGCCGAGAATTGTGACTGTCGGCGCGGCCCAGCTCGGGCCGATCGCGCGCGCTGAAAGCCGCCGCGAGGTCGTCGCGCGGCTCATCGCGCTCATGCGTCAGGCAAAGAGTGCGGGCTGCGATCTCGTCGTCTATCCGGAGCTGGCACTGACGACGTTCTTCCCGGGCTGGTACATGGAGGATCAGCGCGAGATCGATGCCTATTTCGAGCGCGAGATGCCCTCTGCCGACACTGCGCCGCTCTTCGCGACCGCGCGCGAGCTCGGCATCGGCTTCCATCTTGGCTATGCGGAGTTGATCGAGGAAGGTGGGCGCACGCATCGCTTCAATACAGCGATCATCGTCGACAAGAGCGGGGCGATCATCGCCAAGTATCGGAAGGTGCACCTGCCTGGCCACGCCGAGCACGAGCCCTATCGCGCGTTCCAGCATCTCGAGAAACGCTACTTCGAGGTCGGAGATCTCGGATTTCCAGTCTGGCGCGCGTTCGGCGGTATCGTCGGCATGTGCATCTGCAATGACCGCCGCTGGCCGGAAACCTATCGCGTCATGGGCCTGCAGGGCGTCGAGATGATCCTGCTCGGCTACAATACCCCGCTCCATAATCCGCCTGCCCCCGAGCACGACGCCCTCGGCAACTTCCACAATGCGCTCGTCATGCAATCGGGCGCCTATCAGAATGGGACTTGGGTGGTCGGCGTCGCGAAGGCGGGCGTCGAGGAAGGCGTCATGCACCTCGGCCAGTCGCAGATCATCGCGCCTTCCGGCGAAACGGTCGCCATGTGCACCACTCTCGGCGACGAGCTGGCGATCGCGCGTTGCGATCTCGATCTGACGATCTCCTACAAGTCGACCGTCTTCAACTTCGCGCACCACCGGCGCCCCGAGCACTACAAGCTGATCACCGAGCGTACTGGCGCGAAGCCGCCCGAATGACGGTGACCAGACACGATGAGAACTCTTCAGATATAGGCCGGATGGTTTGACAACGAACGCAGACGATCCGCCGGCCACCTCCCCAGCCCCGTGCCAACCCGTCCCGCTTTGGCTTCTGGCACTGTTCACGCTCAGTGGCCCAATCGCCATGCATATGCTGGTGCCGGCCCTTCCGCACGCGGCGCGCGATCTCGGCGCCAGCGTCGGCGCTATGCAGACGACAATCAGCCTCTACATTCTGGGCCTGGCCGTGGGGCAGCTCGGCTATGGGCCGGTTTCCGATCGCTTCGGCCGGCGACCCATTCTGACGGTGGGCTTGTCACTCTATACGATCGCGGGCATGGCTGCATTCTTCGCACCCAATGTCCTCTGGCTTATCATCGCGCGCGTACTCCAGGCGCTCGGTGGTGGCGCGGGCATGGCGCTGAGCCGCGCGATCGTGCGGGATATGGGCGGGCAGGATATCGCGCGCCGGCTCGCGCTGATGACGCTCATGGTAACCCTCGGGCCTGGCATTGCGCCGATCGTTGGCGGCCTCGTATCGGCCTCGTTCGGATGGCGCGCGATATTTCTGCTGCTCAGCCTGATCGGCGTCCTCCTCCTCGTATTTCTCTGGCGCCTATTGCCGGAGACACGCCCGATCACTGCCGAGGTCAGCGTGGCCTCCATTGCGCGGGACTATCGCCACCTTCTGAAGTCGCCGGCGTTCATCGGATATGCAATCGGTGGCGGCTGCTCGACGACATCGATGTATGCCTTCATTGCGGCTGCGCCCTTCATCCTTGTCGAGGAGCTTCATCGGCCGCCCTTCGAGGTCGGCATCTACCTCGGCCTTCTCGTATTCGGCTTCTCGCTCGGCACGATCGTCGCCGCGCGCCTCATTCCAGGCATACCGATCGGCCGGCTCCTCGCGCGCTCGAGTCTCGTGAGCGCGCTCGCGGCCTTCTTCTTTCTCGGCGCGGTGCTCTTCACTCAGTTGAGTGTTGCGCTCGCGGTTCTGCCGCTGTTCGTCTTCACGATCGGTGCAGGCGTATCTTCGCCGACGGCGCTGACACAAGCCCTCAGCATCAATCCGCAAATAGCCGGGTCCGCATCCGGCCTTTATGGCTGCGCGCAGATGGGCACGGGGGCACTGTGCGCCGGCCTCGTGAGCCTTGGTCGCGATCCTGCGCTGGCAGCCGCGATCGTTCTCGCTTCGGCGAGCGTCATCGGTCAGCTCGCCTTCTTGATGGCTGCACGCAGTCGCCAGACGACTTGATCAGGCCGATGCGGCAGCCCTACGCGCGGCTGCCGTTCTCTCGACATCGACGACCCAGCGCTCATTATCGATGACGACGCCATAGTCCTTCCTGGCTGCTTCGACGCTGACATAGCCGGCGCGAACGTCCGCCAGAACCTTGTCGGGTGATCGCTCGAGCGGCGGACCAAAGCCGCCGCCACCGGGCATTTCCAGCGTGAAGACCGTATCGGGCGGCAGCACGACGCTGAGCTTCGGCTGCACATCAAGGCCATTGTTCATCGAGAGCTGCCCCACGGCGCCATCATGCCCGCCGGCAATACCCGGAGCTGGATGTCTGGCGCGGTCATAGAGGCCCGAGAAGAGATAGGGCTCGTCCGTCAGCACTTCGACTTCCATGGTCTGCCCGAGTCCTCCCCGGCTCGTCCCGGCGCCGCCGGAATCCGCGCGTAGCTCGCGACGACGCACGACCACCGGCGCCAGAGCCTCGATCACCTCAACGGGGACGCCGGCAATGCCGCTCGGATAGGCCGTGGCCGACAATCCGTCCTTTTCATGCAGCGCGCCGGCGCCACCTGCCGAGAACCACGTGAACGAGAAATGCTTGCCACTCGCACGATCGACGCCGGCGAGATGTGTATCCCAGAGCGCGTCGAAACCCGGCGCGATGACCTTTTCCGGGAGCGCTCCCGCGAGCGCCCCCATCACCGCGGACGGGAGGAAATGTCCGACCAGATGGCGGCCGGCGACAGGTGCCGGATAGCTGCAGTTGAGCAGACCGCCTTCCGGCGCCACGACCTTCACGGGGCGGAAGCTGCCTTCGTTGTTCGGCACATCGGGCGAGATCGCGCACTTGATGCCGTACGTCGTATAGGCGCGCGTGTAGTTGAGCGTGACGTTGATGCCGATCGGCACGGGGCCAGACGACCCGGCGAAGTCGACCGTGAGCTCGTCACCCCCAACGATGATCTTCGCTGCGATCACGATCGGCTTGTCGAAACCGTCGACGGTCATCGAATAGTTGTACTCACCGTCGGGAAGCTCGCGGATGCGCTCGCGCATGGCGCGCTCCGACCGATCGACGATCTCGTCGGAGAGGGCCTCGATATCGTCGAGGTCGAATTCATCGAGGAACGACAGTAGCTGACGTGCGCCGACCTCGTTGCCGATGATTTGCGAGTGGATGTCGCCGAGCACTTCTTCCGGTGTGCGCACGTTGGCGGCCAGGATCTCAAGAATAGGCGAGACGAGCTTGCCCTCCTCGCGCAGCTTCATCACGGGAATGAAGAGACCTTCCTCATACACCGAGCGCGAATCCGCCGAGAGGCCCCGCCCGCCGATGTCCAGCGCATGACAGCAACTTGCAAAGAATGCAACGAGGCGGCCGTTCTTGAAGACCGGCGTCGCAATCGTGATGTCGTTGAGCTGAGACGCCGTCTTCCAGGGATCGTTAGTAATCAGCACGTCGCCGGGTTTGATCGTCTCGATGGGAAAGCGATCCAGAAAATGGATCATGCCGGTCGCCATGGAATTGATGTGGCCGGGCGTGCCCGTGACGGCCTGCGCCACCATACGCCCGCGACGATCGAAGACGCCTGCCGAGAGATCGCCCGCTTCGCGCACGATCGACGTGAACGAAGAGCGTATCAAGGCTGCGGCCTGCTCGTTCACAGTGGAGATCAGACGGCTCCAGAGAACATCGAGCGTGATCTGGTCAATGGACATGCTTGTTGCTCCGATCAGCTCTTGGCCTGGAGGTCGACACTGAGCGTGCCGATCTCATCAACGGAAACGAGACCCGGTCCGTTGATCACGACCGTGGACTCGCGCTCTTCGATCACCACCGGCCCATTCAGAGTGGCACCGGCGCCAATCTTGTAGCGGTCGTAGACGGGGACTTCGCCGAACTTGCGCGTATCGGCGAGATAGATCTGCCGCTTGCCCTTCAACGCTGCCTTGAGGTCCGTGCCCGTGGCTGGAAGCTTCGGCAGTGCTAGCTCAGGACGCGGCCCGAGGGCGACAAGACGCCAGGACACCGTATCGACCGAGGCATTCGGGACCGTATGCCCATAGAGTTCGCGGTAGTGCTCTTCGAAATTCTGACGAAGCGCCGGAATGCCCGTCGCATCGAGCTTGCCGACCGCAAACGGCACGCGGATCTCGTAGCCCTGCTTGCGATAGCGCATATCCGCGTAACGCCGGAAGCTGATCTTGTCGGCAGGGACCGTGCGGCTGAGAATCGTCCGCGCCTCAGCTTCCATCTCTTCGTAAAGCTTGTTGACCGCTTGCAGATCGAGCGTATCGAGCGGCGCGGGGAGCGAACGCACAAAATCAAAGGCCAGCGGCGCAGTCAGCAGCCCGATGGCCGAAAGCACGCCGGCCGCGACCGGATAGAGCACCTTCGGGCTACGCAGAATGCGCGCGACACCATAGGCGTGGACCGGGCCGGCGCCACCGAATGCAAATATGGGAAACTTCTGGACGTCCTTGCCGCGCTCGATGGCATGAATGCGCGCCGCCGAGGCCATGCTCTCGTTCGCAAGCTGATGGACGCCCCAAGCCGCCTCCGCGAGTTCGAGGCCGAGAGGTTTCCCGATCTTCTCTGTCAGCGCGCGGCTGGCCGCTTCGATATCCAGAGACATCTTCCCGCCGAGGAAGAACTTCGCATCGAGGTAGCCCAAGACGAGATCCGCATCCGTCACGGTCGGCTCCGTGCCGCCGAGACGATAGCTCGCCGGTCCCGGCTTCGAGCCCGCACTGCGCGGTCCGACCTGCAGACGCCGCAGGGCATCGACTTGCGCGATCGAACCGCCGCCCGTGCCGATCTCGATCATCTCGATGGCCGGGACCTTCACGGGCAGCCCGCTGCCCTTCTTGAACTGGTATTGCCGGTCGATTTCGAACTCCGGCGCGATCAGCGGCTCGCCGCCAGCGATCACGCAGGCCTTGGCCGTCGTGCCGCCCATGTCGAAGGACAGGAGATCGGGATGCCCCAGCATCTGGCCGAAATACGCCGCTGCCTGCGCGCCTGCCGCGGGACCGGATTCGACAAGACGGATCGGATATCGGGTCGCCGAGTCGATCTCGCACACGCCGCCGTTGGACTGCATGATGAAGAGCGCGCTGTTGATCCCGAGCTCTTCGCGTACTCGATTGCTCAATCGGCGGAGATAGCGTTCGGCAATGCCCTTTACATAGACATTGGCGAGCGTCGTCGAGGTGCGATCATACTCGCGGATCTCGGGCACCAGATCCGAAGAGATGGTCACTGCGAGCGATGGCATTTCGCGTGCCAGCAACTCACCGACGCGCTGCTCGTGCGCAGGATGCATGTACGAGTGGATGAGACAGACGGCGACGGCTTCGATTTCCTCCGCCTTCAGCCGCTCGATGACCGCGAGGATATCCGCATCGACCGGCGCTTTGCGGACCGTTCCGTCGGCGAGAACGCGCTCGTCCAGCTCGAAGCGCAAGTGACGCGGCGCCAGCGGGCGCGGCCGCTCCATGCGCAGATCGTACATGTCGTAGCGATGCTCGCGAGCGATCTCGATGGCGTCGCGGAAGCCCTTCGTGGTGATAAGCGCGGTGCGTGCGCCCTTACGCTCGATGAGCGCATTAGTGAAGAGCGTGGTGGCGTGAGCGGCGTAGGCGATGGCGTCGGCCTGCACTCCGGAAGCCGCCAAGGTCTGCGCGATGCCCGTGACGACCGCCTCATCGGGGCTATCGGGTGTCGTCAGAACCTTCCCGATTTCAAAGGTGGCACCGTCCTCGGATATGATCACGATGTCCGTGAATGTGCCGCCAATATCCGATCCTACGCGGCTCGCCATCCCGTCTCCCCTGAAATCTCAGCATTCACTGCGCGTTACACGCTCGAGTCCCGCTATGTAGATGCCTGCGGCGCTGCTGGCAACGATCGGCTGACCCACTGCACAAAGGCCAAGCGCGTTGACCGGAAAAGAAGCTCGCAAGGTCGACCTCCGTGCCATAGCTTGCAGTCCGGACGGGCTTGATAGGCTTGGCATTTTATCCGAAGCTGGCGCACCGCAGTGGGCAGAGCGTGCGCTCGCTGACGAGGCCACAGTGCATATGGAGTGGGACGAGATCGTATGGGCCAGCAGATTGCCTATCGTCTTCTCCTCTCGGTGCCGGTGCTGCTGGGTGTCCTGGTCTTCGGATTTCTCCTCCTGAAGCTTGCTCCCGGCGATCCGGCCATGGTGGTCGCCGGCCCCACTGCCACGCCCGATGTCGTCGAGGCCGTGCGCAAGGAAATGGGCCTCGATCAGCCGACGCTCGTCCAGTTCTGGCGCTACATATCCCGTGTCGTCCAGGGCGACCTCGGCCGCTCGATGATCAACAACACGTCAGTCGCCGAAGAGCTGGCGCTGGCCATGGTCGCCACGGCGGAGCTCATGATCGCCTGCCTCGCCTGGGCCGTGCCCGCAGGCATCGCCATGGGAACGATCGCGGCCGTATTCCAGCGTGGCCTCATCGATCGTTTGGTCATGGCCTTCTCCGTCGCCGGCGTATCCATGCCGGTCTTCTTTATCGGCCTGCTGCTCATGCAGTACCTCGGCTACAAGTGGCAACTGTTGCCTTTCCTTGGGCGCGGCGGACCGCTTTGGACGCTTGAAGGCCTTCGCCACATTGCACTGCCCGCCATGACGCTCGGTTTCATTTTCGTCGGCCCGGTGGCGCGCATGACACGCGCGTCAGTGCTCGACGTTCTCAAGGCGGACTTCATCCGTACGGCGCGTGCCAAGGGACTGCGCGAGAAAACGGTGATAATTCGGCACGCGCTCAGAAATGCGCTCATCCCCGTCGTGACCTTGGTCGGCCTGCAGGCCGGCTATCTGCTCGGTGGCGCCGTCGTCACGGAGAGCATCTACTCCTGGCCTGGCGTCGGGCGCCTGGCCGTCGGTGCCATTCTCGCGAGTGATATGCCGCTCGCTCAAGGGGCCATCCTCTCCCTCGCCATCGCCTTTCTCGTCATCAACTTGATTGTCGACGTACTCTACGGTTTCCTCGATCCGCGAGTGCAGCAGCGATGACCTCCGCGGAAATCGAGAGCTCGACACCACTGCCGCGACCCGTAGGCCTCCTGAGGCGCTTGGCCAGCGACAGCACCGTCCTTATCGCGGGCGGCATTCTCGCCATCATTGTCACTGCGTCGCTGCTTGCGCCCTTTATCGCGCCGTACGACCCTTACGAAACGGGACATCCGCCGTTCATTCCGCCGGCTTTCATGGAAGGCGGCACATCCGAGTTCCTGCTCGGCACGGACCAGCAGGGGCGCGACCTCCTCTCGCGTCTGCTCTACGGCACGCAAGCGACGTTGGTCACCGGCTTGCTCGGCGTACTCTTCGGTGGCGGCGCCGGTGTCGCGCTCGGCATTCTTGCCGCCTACTTCAAGAAATTCGATCCGCCAATCATGCGGTTTGTCGATGTGCTGCTGTCGTTTCCGGCAATTCTCTTCGGGCTCGCCATCGCTGCGGTGATCGGCCCTGGCATCGTGCCAATCATCATCGCTCTCTCGATCGCGACCGTGCCGGACGTCGCGCGTGTCACGCGATCGACCGCAGTGGTGGTCATGAGCCAGGAGTACATGGAGGCGGGTCGCGCCATCGGCCTCTCCGACCGCCACCTCATCATTCGTTATCTCGGCCTCAACTGCATCGGGTCCGTATTCGTGTTTCTGACGCTGCGTTTCGGACAGGTCATCCTGATCGGCGCGGCCTTGAGCTTTCTCGGGCTCGGTGCCCGCCCGCCCATGGCCGAGCTTGGCATGATGGCCGCTCAGGGCCGCGACGCGCTGTTCTTTGCGCCGCATATCTCGACCATTCCAAGCCTCGCGATCTTCATGATCGTACTGTGCGCCAACATGCTGGGCGATGCGCTCCGCGACGCGCTCGATCCGAGAATGCGGAATATGTGATCACCACGACAACCGTTGGAGACCCGGAGTGTTGAAAGCCATGAGTCGAACCCGAACGCATTTGATGCTTGCTGCAGCGGCCATCAGCGCGTCGCTCGCCACAGCGCCGGCCATTGCGCAATCCATTACCGTTGTCCGCGAAGTCGACAGCGACCGCTACGATCCACACCGCTCCACGGCGCGCGCAGCATCCGAAGTTCTGTTCATGCTCGGCGATACCCTCGTGTCGCTCGACTACGACATGAAGACCATCAAGCCGAGCCTCGCCGAGAGCTGGACTGTTTCTCCCGATGGCCTGACCTACACCTTCAACCTGCGCAAGGACGTGAAGTTCTGCGACGGCAAGCCCATGAAGGCCGAGGACGTCGTCTATTCGCTCAAGCGTTGGATCAATCCCGAGACCAAATCGCCTGTTCGCTGGCGCGCCGGCAAGGTCGAGGACGTGATCGCCAAGGACGACTACACCGTCGACTATAAGCTCACCGCGCCCTATTCCGAGATGCTCTATCAGCTGACGCAGAGCTTTGCGGTCGTCATCGACAAGGACAATGTCGCCAAGCTCGGTGCTGATTTCGGTGTGAAGGGCTTCAACGGCACTGGCCCCTTCTGCTGGGTCGAGTGGACGCCGCGCAACGAGATGAAGATCAAGCGTCACGACGCTTATACCTGGGGCCCGCCGATCTACGAGAACAAGGGCCCGGCTCAGGTGCAGGAGATCGTCTGGAAGATCGTGCCCGAGGAGAATACGCGACTCGCGGCGCTCATGACCGGGCAGAGCCAGGTCACGCAGTACATTCCCTACTCGGGCTTCCGCACGATCCGCGGCAACCCCAACACCAAGCTCATTGAGTCCAAGGAAGCATTCTGGACGTACTTCATGGGCTTCAAGATCGACAAAGCCGAGGTGAACGACGAGAAGCTGCGTCGTGCCATGGTCATGGCCGTCGATCAGGGCGCCATCGCCAAGAACCTCTACTTCGGCGAAGTCCAGCCCGCGTACAGCTACATCAGCCAGCAGGCCCTCGACTGGAACCCGAAGGTCGAAGCCGACTTGATCAAGACCAATCTCGCCGAAGCCAACAAGCTGCTGGACGAGGCCGGCTTCAAGAAAGGCCCGGACGGTTTCCGTCAGCGCAATGGCAAGAAGATCGAGCCGACATTCTACGGCTTCACCGGCTCGACCTGGCAGAAGCTCGCCGAGGCCGTGCAAGGCGATCTGCGCAAGGTCGGCATCGATCTCAAGCTTCAGCTCTTCGATGCCACGGTCGTCTGGGGCAAGCTCGCCACGCAAGAGTTCGACATGTTCGGCATGAGCTATCCGTACATCTCGGCGGGTGATGCGCTGAACCTGTACTTCCGCTCGGCCAATGTTCCGACGCCCAACCGCATGAACTGGAAGGACGCCAAGACGGACCAGCTGCTCGATCGTGGCATGGCCGCGACGACCGACGAAGTTCGCGCCTCCGCCTACGGTGAGGTGCTCCAGCAGGTGCACAAAGCCGCCGTATGGATCCCGCTTTATCATGAGCCGATGAAGATCGGCTATTCGGCGAAGCTCGCGCCGATCAAGGCCCACAACATCTACGGCTGCGGGCTCTACAAAGGCTTGGACATCAAATTCGCATCGAAGTGACGGTCACTGCCGGAGCCCGCGCACACCAGCATCTGTGCTGAGCGCGGGCTCCGGCGATGGCTTCCGGCCTGTGGCCGGAGGATGTATCGCATAGCATCGGCCGGACATGATGAGCACAACAGTCATTCGTAACGCCAACTGGATCGTCGCCTTCGACGGTAAGTCGCACACCTATACAAAGGGCGACGTCGCCTTCGACGGCAACGCGCTGACCCATGTCGGCGGTACGTTCACCGGCAGTGCCGAGCGAGAGATCGACGGCCGCGGTTTCCTCGTGATGCCGGGCCTCGTCAATATTCACTCGCACCCGGCCTACGAGCCCATCAACAAGGGCTGGAACGACGAGATCGGCTCGCCGAAGCTCTACAATTCCTCGCTGTACGAGATCATGCCGCTGCTGCGGCCGGACAGCCCCGGTCAGAAGGCCGCTCTCAACGTCGCGCTCAGCGAAGCGCTGATGTCGGGCGTGACCACGCTCGTCGATCTTTCCGTTGCTCATGATGGCTGGATCGAGAGCATGGCCGCGAGCGGCCTGCGCGCGGTGCTGGCGCCCATGTATCGCGACGCGCGCTGGTATACGGACAACGGCTATCTCGTGAAGTACGAGTGGGACGAAGCGGCCGGCCGCAAGGCCATGGACGTGGCGCTGGAAGTTGTAGCGGCTGCCGGCCGGCATCCGAGCGGCAGGCTCTCCGGCATGATCGCCCCTTCGCAGATCGACACCTGCTCAGCCGAGCTGATCCGCGACAGCTATGCCGAAGCCGTGCGGCTCAAGGTTCCGTTCCAGATTCACGCCGCGCAATCGGTCGTCGAGTTCCACGAGATCACGCGCCGTCACGGCATGACACCGATCGAATGGCTGGATTCACTCGGCGTTCTTGGCCCGCAAAGCATCATCGGCCACAGTATCTTCCTCGATCATCACACGTCCGCGCACTGGCCGAAGCGCGACGATCTCGGCACCCTCATCGAGCGCGGCACCTTTGTCGCGCACTGCCCGACAGTTTTTATCCGACGTGGCATCACGCTTCAGACGCTCGGGAGCTACTTCCGACGCGGCGTGAACCTCGGCATTGGCACGGATACCTATCCGCACAACATGCTGGAGGAGCTGCGCCACGCGCTCTATGCATCGCGCATCGTCGCGAGCAATCCCTATGATCTTCGGACGAGCGACGTGTTCAATGCCGCGACGCTCGGTGGCGCCAGCGCGCTCGGCCGCAATGACATCGGGCGTCTCGCCGTCGGCGCAAAAGCCGATCTCGTTCTCGTGGACACGACCCATCCGGCGATGCGCCCGGTTCGCGATCCGCTGCGCAGCCTGATCTATGTGGCCGCAGATCGCGCGGTCCGACACGTGTTTGTTGACGGCAAACAGGTCGTCAAGGATGGCACGGTCACGACCATGGACTATGCCACGGCTGCGGCCGAACTCGACGAGGCGCAGCAGCGCGGACTGCCGCAGGTTCGCCAGCTCGATTGGGGCAAGCGCTCTCACCTCGATATTTCTCCGCTCGTGTACGGCGGCTCGGAATGAGCGCACTCGTGCAGGAAAAGCCCGACACGTCAGCTCAGGCAACGGCAACGCCGCTTCTCTCCGTCGATGGGTTGAAGACCTACTTCAAGACCTCGGGCGGGCTGTTCAAGGCCGTCGACGGCGTGTCCTTCAGCGTCGAGGCCGGCAAGACGCTCGCGATCGTCGGCGAGTCCGGATGCGGCAAGAGCGTGACCGCCATGTCGATCATGCGCCTCGTGCCGGAGCCGCCGGGCGAGACGGTCGCGGGCTCCATTCGCTATGCCGGCGACGAGCTGATCGGCAAATCGCGACGCGAGATCGAGGATCTGCGCGGCGCCGAGATTTCCATGATCTTCCAGGAGCCGATGACGTCGCTCAATCCGGTGGCGCGCGTCGGCGCTCAGATCGCCGAGGGCCTCAAGCGGCACAAGGGCATGACGGATTCTCAGGCCCGCGAGCGCGCTATCGAGATGCTGCGCCTCGTGCGAATTCCGAGCCCGGAGACGCGCGTCGATGAATTTCCGCACCAGATGTCCGGCGGCATGCGCCAGCGCGTTATGATCGCGATCGCGCTGGCATGTGATCCGAAGCTGCTCATCGCCGACGAGCCGACAACGGCACTCGACGTGACGATCCAGGCGCAGATTCTCGAGCTGCTGAGAAGCCTGCAGGATAAGCTCAAGACCGCCATCATTCTCATCACGCACGATCTCGGCGTCGTGGCGGAGACGGCGCACCGCGTCGTCGTCATGTACGCGGGGCGCGTGGTGGAAACTGCGCCTGTGGATGCCATCTTCTCGGATGCACAGCACCCCTATACGCTCGGCCTGCTCGCCTCCGTTCCGCGCTTCGATGACGACGCCGAGAGGCTGCAGACCATTCCAGGCTCCGTGCCGCATCCAGCGCACATGCCGGCCGGGTGCCGTTTCAGTCCGCGCTGTACGCTCGCGACGCCGAAGTGCACCGCCGAGGAACCACCGCTGAAGCCGGTCGCATCCGGCCATGAAGTTGCGTGCTGGCTGGCGCCCATAGAGCAGCGTGGGGGGTGAGATGACGGGCAAGCAGCTCCTCGCGGTCGATACGCTGACAAAGCATTTTCCCGTACGGCGGGGGTTGATCTTTCCGCGCGAGATCGGGGCGGTTCGCGCCGTCGATGGCATTTCACTGACGCTGCAGAAAGGCGAGACGCTCGCGGTCGTCGGCGAATCCGGCTGCGGGAAGTCGACGCTCGGTCGGTTGTTGCTGCGCCTGATCGAGCCGACGTCGGGCTCCGTTCGTTTCGACGGCATCGACGTGCTGAGCCTCGATCGCGAGACATTGAGAAAGCTGCGGCGGCGCATGCAGATGATCTTCCAGGATCCCTTTGCGTCGCTGCACCCGAGGCTTTCCGTCCGCCGCATTCTATCCGAACCCATCGAATTGCATCTCGGACTTTCCCCGAAGGATACGGAGCGGCGTGTCGACGAGCTGCTGTCCGTGGTAGGCTTGGCGCCCTATCACGCGGATCGCTATCCGCACGAATTCTCCGGCGGACAGAGACAGCGGATCGGGATCGCGCGCGCACTGTCGACGCGTCCTGAGCTGATCGTGTGCGACGAGCCAGTCTCGGCGCTCGATGTTTCCATCCAGGCCCACGTCATCAATCTGCTCGTCGACCTCAGACAGCAGTTCGGCCTCAGCTATATCTTCATTGCTCACGATCTTGCCGTCGTGCGTCACATCGCCGATCGCATCGCGGTCATGTATCTCGGCGAGATCGTCGAGATCGGCGACAAGCACGCCGTCACGGGATCGCCGCGTCATCCCTACACGCGCGCGCTGCTTTCGGCCGTACCGCGCGCTGAAGCGGGTCGGGAAAGGCGCGCCATTGCGCAAGGCGATGTGCCGAGCCCGCTCAATCCTCCGAGCGGCTGCCGCTTTCATCCGCGGTGCCCTTACGCCGAAGCGCGCTGCCGTGCGGAGACGCCGCAAGCCCGCACGCTACAGGATGGCCGACAGGTTGCGTGCCATCTCCAGGATGAAATCCCACCTTGGCCAGCTGCGGGTGGGGCAGGCATCGATCCGGTTGTTCGAAAGCGGCTCGAGGTACTCGCCACAGCCGCAAAGGCAAAGTCCGCGGCAATTCCGTTGTCTTCAGCTTGATGATGGCTTGATTTGTAAGCGTTTCCTGGCGCGCCCGTCGGTCTCCGAAGCGGCTCCGCCGCCTGCGGTAGCAACCGTTCAGGTGACCCAAGCCCAGAACGCGCTTGCGTGCAGCCTCATCATACCTATTCTGGCCGGCCCGCTGCCCGTCCGGTGCAGCGCAAGCCGCACAGCGCACGACGTGAACGATACCAACCCAACATCACCGTCTCATGACCAAAGTTTAGCGCGCCAGGCCGATGCTTCGTCCCGGGCCGCTGCTTTGACGCTTTCTCTCGCGCTGCCCGGCGACACGCTGCTCTATCTGCTCCTCCCGATCTACGCGACGACGTTCGGCGTGACCCTACCGGAGGCGGGTATTCTTCTGGCGGCGAACCGGCTCGTCCGCATAGCCGGTTACGGGTGGGTCGGCCGCTTCTATGCGACGCATGGACCGCGCACCGCGTGCCTAGCGGCATCCGCCGGCGCAATCATCTCGACATTCATATATTCCGTCGCCTCCGGCATCTGGCTGCTGCTGATCGCGCGGCTCATATGGGGCCTGTCCTACGCCGCCATGAACATTGCCAACCAGGCGCTGCCGACCTCGGTCATCGTCGGTGCTCCGGAACGGGTCGGCCGATCACGCGCCATCATCGCAGTCGGGCCTACAGCGAGCCTCATCGCCGGCGCACTACTCGCGACCGCGTTCGGTCCCCGAAGCGTGTTTCTCGTTCTGACGGCCGTCGCCTTGCTCGCACCGATGTTCGCTTATCGGATCGCCGCACAGCGCGAGCCAGCACGACTGGCGGGCGGACCGCGCTTCGAGAAGCCAGGGCCTATCAGCATCTGGTCTTTCTCCATGGGTTTCACGATCGATGGGCTTTTCATCTTCGGCCTCGGGCTGCTTGCGGCCGCCAGTTTTCCAACGGGCGCAGTTCTTGCCGCCGGCCTTGCGATGTCGATGCGCTACGGCACGGAGATCCTCTTCGCGCCGGTGGGTGGCGAGCTTGGGCGTCGTTTCGGTGCGCTACCAATGCTCGTCACAATGTCGCTTGCGACGGCTGTCGCGATGCTGTTCCTCGCGGGATCCGGACTGTGGCTTTGGATTGGCGCCGTGGGAACGATCGTGCTCAGGGCCATTGCGGGCCCGCTTTCCGCGCCGGTGGTCGCCGAGATGTTTCCCGGCGCACAGCGCGTACCGGCGTTGGCACGCCAGGCAACGTGGCGCGACATCGGCGCTGGTGCAGGTCCGATCGCTGCCGGACTGATTTTCCCGATCCTCTCGCCGCTCGCCATATACGGCGGCGGCGCGATGTTGATCGGCGCGGCAAGTCTCTGGTTGCTACAGCTGCGAGCGCCAAGCAGTCCGGGTTGAAGAGGCCCGCCGCGCGAGCTGCCGCTGCTTCAATCTCACGTGTCGAGATAATGTCCCTGGTAGCGGCGCAGAAATAGCTTCAGGCGATCGGACTGGGGATTTGCGAGAACCGTAGCAGGTGGTCCCTCCTCGACGATCACACCATGGTCCATGAAGATAATGCGGTCACCCACGTCACGGGCAAAGTGAACTTCGTGCGTGACGATGATCATCGTCATGCCCTCCTGGGCGAGCTGGCGCATAACGAGAAGCACCTCACCGACGAGTTCCGGATCGAGCGCACTCGTCACCTCGTCGAACAGCATGACCTTCGGCTGCATGGCCAGCGCACGCGCGATGCCAACCCGCTGCTGCTGCCCGCCGGATAGTCGCGCCGGATATTGATCCGCCTTGTCCAACAACCCCACTTTCTGCAGAAGATCTCGCGCCAGCGGCTCGGCCTGCTTCCGCGCCATGCCCTTGACCTTGAGCGGCCCCATCATGACGTTGTCGAGGACGGTACGGTGCGGAAACAGATTGAAGCTCTGAAACACCATGCCGACCTGCTCGCGCAGCTTGGCGTTCTCGTTCTCCTCGCGCCGTCGACGGCTTCCATCCGGGCCGGCGATGTAGCCGATGGCGTCGCCGTCGATGCTGATCTCTCCGCCCTGAAATTCCTCCAGCAGATTGATACAGCGCAGCATGGTCGACTTGCCGGAGCCGCTGGGGCCGAGGACGACGACGACTTCTCCCTTCTCGATGCTGAAATTGATGTCCTTCAAGACCTCGAGGTCGCCGTATGACTTGCGGAGACTACGGACCTCGATCATGGCCATCACAAATCCTCTCGAGCCTTAGTGTGCGACTGTCACGCGGCGCTCGCACCAGCGCGCCAGCAGCGATAGGGGGTAGCAAATGATGAAGTAGATCGCCATGACCCCGAGGAAGATCTGAAACGAGGCAAGCGTCCTCTCGACGACTTCGCGCGCGGCATAGGTGAGCTCCCAGACGCCGACAACGGACACGTACGATGTCTGCTTGATTGTCGTCAGTGCGTTATTGAGGAGTGGCGGAATGGCGATCCGCACGGCCTGCGGCAGAAGGATCTCCCTCAAGATAGTAGATCGGCGCATGCCGAGACTGCGGGCAGCGGCGACCTGACCGGATGGCACCGAGACAATGGCGCTGCGGACGATCTCGGCGACGAAGGCACTGACGTAGATGATCTGCGCCACGCCGACCGCGATATAGGCTGGCACGCGATAACCGAGAGCGGGGAAGGCGTAGTAGCCAAGCAGCATGACGACGAGGACAGGGATGCCACGCAGAACCACGATGTACGTTGTGATCAGAGCCCGGCCAAATCGTCCGAGCGACGTGGCCAATATACCGATGATGAGGCCAAGCAGATTGCCCGCAATCAGAACGACGATCGAAAGCTCGATCGTCACCAGCGCACCTTTGAGCAAATAGGGCAGATTGTTGATGAGGATGTTGGGCATCATCCGAGGCGCTCCGCCAGGCGTCGTTCGATGATCCGCAGAAGCGCGCCGAGCGCTCCTGTCAGAAGCAGATATAGCAGCGCGATCGCCACGAATATCTCGAGCGTCACCGCAAACCGCTCGATCGCGACCTTCCCGACCATCGTGAGATCGGCGACGCCGATCGCCGACACGAGCGATGTATCCTTGACGAGGATGATGAGCTGATTTCCCATCGGCCCCAGGATACGCAAACCCGCCTGCGGCAGAATGATATAGCGAAGCGCCTTGAGGCGCGGCATGCCCATGGCGCGCGCGGCAACGACGACCGTGTCCAGGAACAGCCACCACTTGAAGTCGTCATGGCGAAGGAAAATGCCGTTGCCCGTAACGTCGGTCAGCCACTCGTCCAGGATGCGGTATTCGGGATTGTCCTTCAGGTAATAGAGGGCAACCGGAGCGTCGAGCTGACAGGCGGTGGCACGGCCAAGTCTCACGGCATTGAACTGCGCCGAGATCGCATCGAAGGTCAGGAACTTGGCGTTCGGGTAGAGCCGCTTGCCGCGCTCCTCCTGCACAGGGGCCGTCAGATGGGCGACCGTGTACTCAGGCTTGTTGAGGTCGGCGACTGTCTTGATCGGGCTGTCCTTGCGCACGACGAGCACGATGCCGCTGTCGATGTAGGGCCTCGTGAATGCGACCTGAAGCACGCGATCGGGATAGATGGTGGTCACCATGATCCCGAAGTCGATCGTGCCGTTCTGAGTGTTGGGCCAGCGTGCCGCAAATCCCTGTTTCAACAGCTCGATCTTGGTCTCGTCGCCGAAGATGCCTTTGGCGACGAGTTTCGCCACGTCGATGTCGAAGCCGACGAGCTCACCCTTGTCGTCGATGAATCCGAATGGCGGTGCCTCGCTGGTAACGCCGACGATCACCTTGCCACGCGCCCGCACCTCATCGAGCTTGGATTTGACTGCAGGATTGGTCGCCTGGGCCGCTGCCGAGGGCGCCTGAGCCACGACCATGCCAGTACCCGCTGCGGTTCCGAGGCCCGCAACCACAAATTCGCGCCGGTTTTTCATGAACTCACCTCCACACTAAAGGCATGTCAAAACCCCGCCTCCCTCCGCAGGCGTTAGGCCTCCCTCCCATGATGCTCTGACGCTTCTTATTCTTATTCCGCTGCGACTGGCCGATCCCCGATCGACAATGAGCTGCTTTCTCTCATGTCGACGTCTTTCGGGAAGCCGTCCATGGCGCGTTTGATGGCAATGTCCATGCGGCCGACGACATCCTTGATCTCAGCCTCGGTGATGATCAGCGGCGGCGCGAACCGGAAGTAATTCTTCACGCAGATAGCGGCGATGCCTTCGAGCGCACAATTGTAGCGAATGCGCTCCGCCATCAGCGGATCCGGCGTCTTCGTCTTCTGATCCTTCACGATGTCGAGCATACGATAGAGGCCCTTGCCGCGTACATCGCCAATGCACTCGTACTTTTCCTTGAGCTTGTTGAGCTCTGCTGCGGCGATCTCTCCGAGCCGAGCCGCGCGCCCGGCAAGGTCATCGCGAATGACGATATCGAGCTGCTTGAGAGCGACCGCGGAGACCATCGGATCTCCCGGATATGTGCCAGACCAGGGCAGGCCTGCCTGGTGGCGAGTGCGCTCTGCAATCTCGTGCGTCGTGATCGTGCCGCAGATCGCAAGACCTGCTGAGAGGCCCTTGCCCCAGGTGACGATGTCCGGCGTCACGCCGTAGTGCTCCATAGCCCACATCTTGCCGGTGCGCGCAGGCGCGAGTTGACACTCGTCGAGAATGAGCAGAGCGCCCCATCGCTTTGCCATGGCCGCAACGCGTGGCAGCCACTCCGGCGGGGGGACAATCATGCCGCCGGGAACGGGGATCGTCTCGACGATAATGCCGGCGATCTCCTGGCTGGTCGTGAACTCCAGCATCTCCTCGCTGAACTTCTGGCAGCCGATGTCGCAGCTCGGATAGGTGAGGTTAACCGGGCAGCGGTAGCAGTAGGGTGGCTGCAGCGCGTTCGATTTCGCAGCCGGCATGAGAGGGCCGAGCCCCTTGCGGCGATTGCCGCCAACCGTCGTCATCGCTTCGACGGCGAGACTGCCGCCGTGGAGTCCGCGCACCATTGAGACGATGTCGAACTTGCCCGTATAGGCAAGCGCCATGCGCATCGCGATCTCGTTGGCCTCCGAGCCCGTGACGGCGAAATTCACGACCTTGAGCTTTCCGGGCGCGTGCTCTGTCAGACGCTCGGCGAACTCGACTGTCCAGGGGTTCGAGTACCAAGAGGACTGGTGGATGAACGTGCCGGCCATCTCCTTGATGACCTCGGTGAGCTCGGGATGTGAATGGCCCAAAACCATGCACATCATGCCGGAGCTCAGGTCGTAGTATTCATTGCCATCCATATCGATGAGCTTTGTGCCCTTGCCACCTTTGAAGATGATGCGGGGGCTGTAGCGCCAGCCGAAGACCGACTTGGCATCGCGCGCCTGATAGTCGGCATGCTGGTTCGAAAAGCGGAAGGATTTTTCCATGGCTGGCACCTCGCTGGCGTTGGTATCCTCAAGTCGGAAGCGCTGAGCTCCCCTTTCCGACGATCGCTTTGCCCCGCTCCAGAATTGCGGCGAGACGATCGATTTCGTCGGCTGTGTTGAACATTCCGAACGAGATTCGGACGCCATCGCGCTCGGGCGAGACGCGGACGTTCTCGCTCGCGAGATAGCTGATCCATTGAGCCGGAGGGAGCTTCGGAACGATGATGTGGCAGCGCTTGTCGCGCGCCCGGGGTCCGACGAGCTTGATGTCCATCCTGTCGAGATGCGCGATGAGTCGATCTCCGAGATCGAGCGCATTACGCAGGATATTTGCAGGGCCTACACGCTCGATCAGATCGAGCGCGGCATCCAGGGCATGAACGTCGGGCAGATTGTAATTGCCGATCTCGAAGCGCCGGGCACCGGGTTTCAGCTCCATATTGCTGGCGCTGGCAACCAGATCGGGCGGCGGGTGTGCAAGGGATGCAACAGCCAGATAGGCTGGCTTCAAGTCCGTCAATGCGTTACTCGCGTAGAGCACGCCCATGCCCTGCGGAACGAGAAGCCCCTTGTGGCAACCGAAGGCAATCATGGCCGGCGGAAGCTGCTTCACGTCCAGCGGCACAACGCCAACCGACTGCATGGCGTCGATAACCAGCGTGATGCCCCTGCTGGCGCACAAACGTCCGACGTCGACGATGTCGGTGACCTGACCGGCGTGGAACGTCACATGCGAAAGGGAAATCGCACGCGTGCGGACATCGATGTACGGAGCGAAGGTAGCTGCGGTAATCACCGGCGTCATCGGTACGAAGCGGACCTCGACGCCCTTGGAGGCCAGATTGAGAAACGCGTAAGCATTGTTCGGATGGTCGCCGTCGACGAGCAACACGTTGTCGCCAGCCTTGAGCGGCAGTGCGTTCGCCGCGATGTTGAGTCCTTCGGACGTGTTCTTGGTGAAGGCGATCTCTGACGGATCCGCGCCAATGAAGCCGGCAATGCGCGCCCGCACCTTCTCAACGCGCTCCAGCCATTTCCGCTTCGGACCAGCGGTTTCCAATCCTTCGGCGTAGAAGGCTTCGAGGGCCGCCTTCACGCTCAGCGACAGGGGCGACTGATGGGCCGTGTCGAAGTACAGCATGTTGCGAGTAACTGGAAATTCCCGCCGCACGGCTGCAATGTCGTAGTCCCCTGCCAACTCAGCTCTCCTGTCAGACGAACGAAGGTGCTGGATGGGCGAGCGCCATCGCCGAGAAGCGCTTGCGCACGCTCTCATCCGTGGATGCATCAGGCCCGCGCTTGATCACTTGTCCGATCAGCGTGCCGAGCTCACGGAATTCGCTAACGCCGAAGCCGCGGATGCTCATGGCGACCGTGCCAATTCGGAATCCCGAGCTGCCAGCATCGCCCTTCCGCACCGGCAAGCCGACCGCATTGGCGAGAATGCCGTACGCCCCGAACGTCGCGATCAGCTCCTTGGGCTTCCATGACGTCGATCGCGCATCAGCGACGACCATGTGCGTATCGGTGCCGCCCGTGTAGAGTGGAGCGCCCGCCTCGCTCAGGCCATCACAAAGAGCCTTGGCATTGGCGAGAACGCGCAGCATGAGCGACTTGAATTCCGGCCGACGCACGAGTTCGAGCTGGATAGCGCGAGCCGCAATGATGTGCACTGGCGCCGGCCCCTGCATACCCGGATAGATTGCCTCGTCGATCGCGCGCGCATGGATGGCGCGCGAGAACACGAAGGCACCATTGCGAGGTCCACACAGCGTCTTCTGCGTCGAGCTTGTCGCAACATCGGCGAACGGCACGGGATTCGGATGAAGGCCGGTGGCGATCAGACCGGCGACGTGAGCGATATCGGCGAAAAGGAGTGCACCACACTCATCCGCAATCTGCCGCAATCCCAGAAAATCGATCGTGCGCGGATAGGACGTCGCCCCGGCGACGATCATCTTCGGGCGAAGCTCGAGCGCCGTGCGGCGCACTTCATCGAGATCGATGACGTCGCCGCTACCGACACCGAAGGCGGTCACCTCTAAGCCCATGCCGGAAAGATGGCCTGGCGGGCCATGACTGATATGGCCACCTGCCCGCTCGCCGAAAGCCAGCAGACGATCACCAGGCTTCAGCACGGCGCGCAGAACGGCGACGTTCGCCAGTGTCGCCGAGAGCGCCTGCACGTTGACCGCCTCACCGCCGAAAATACGTTGTGCGCGCTCGATGGCCATGCGCTCGATCGCATCGACGTTCTCGCAGTTGGCAACGCTGCGTCGACCGACCCAGCCAGACGCATTCTTGTTCACCAGATGCGAGCCTTCCGCCTGGCGCAATGCCAGCGGGCTGTACGATGCCGAAGCGATCAGATTGATGGATCGCTGCTCGCGCTCTGCGTCGGAGCTGATGTGTTCGGCAACGACATCATCGAGCTGCGAAAGAGGCGTGGAGAAGAAGGTCGTTTCCGGAGCAACGCTCCGTTCCGGAAGTGCACCCTGCACTGCGCTCTTTGCGAGTGACATGACCGCTCGATCGACCTGATCGGTTCCACTTCCGAACAGCGTACACGTGACGATCGTAAGGTCTACTTATTATAATTTGACATATACATTAGAATTGTTGGACGATTGAAATCTCGCCGATCGAGGGTCGCCATGGATTTCGTTCGCCTCAGGACGCTTCGCGAACTGTCGCTGCGCACGACAATGGCCGCCGTCGCCAATGCGCTGCATCTGTCTCCCTCCGCCGTATCTCAGCAGATTGCGCAGCTCGAAGACGAGCTTCAGGTCAAGCTTGTCGAGCGACGGGGACGTGGTGTGCTGCTCACCGCTGCCGGCAAGCGCCTGGCCGCACATGTGGAGCGCATTACCGCTGTCGTCGAGGAAGCCAAGACCGACATGGCGGAGATGAGGGCCGTCGTCGCCGGGGAGCTCCGCGTCGCCGCCTTTCCTTCCGTCGCGACAGTGAGCATACCGAAGACCATTCAGCTCCTCGAGCGCCAGCACCCACACCTCATGGTCGTCTTCAGCGAGCTCGAGCCGATCGACGGACTGGCAGCTCTCAGATCGTGGCAGGTGGATCTCGCCGTCATCGACGACCTCACACTACGCGGCGTGCTTCCGGTATCAGGAATACAAACCCAAAAGCTCGGCGTTGATCACCTCCACGTCATGCTGCCAAAGTCGCATCGGCTTGCGCGGAAGCGCTCGGTCTCGCTTTCGGAGCTGAAAGATGAGCGGTGGGCTCTGGATGCGCGCGGGACGTACTCGGAGACGATCGTCGATGCCTGCGCGAAGGCCGGTTTCCGACCGATGATCAATGGTAATTGCAATGGTTTCCCAGCGATCGCTGCGATGGTCGCATCGGGATGCTCGGTCTCCGTGATGCCCGGCCTCCGCGTACTGAGCAGCCGCGGAGACTTCAAGGTCGCCAAGCTCGATCCGCCGATTATCCGGACTATTCAGGTGGCGTACCACGCCGGCGCGCAGCGGAGTCCAGCCATCTCGGCCTTCATCGAGAAGCTGAAGGAAAGCTCGCCGCATCTTGCGCAGTAGCGTGGCTGAGCAGTTTCCGCTTAATTTGTGTGCGTGCGCTGCAAGCGGTTGCTGAGCATGAGCAGGATGTCACTGCCTGTCGTGCCTTGCCAATTCGCGAGATCCTGAAGCGTTATCTCCTCGTCACCACTGCGCCCCATGACCACGACCTCATCGCCGACCCGTGCCTCAGGCACGTTCGACAGATCGATCACCGCGTGCTCCGACGAAACGCCGAGCACCAGAGCCTTCTTCCCTGCGACAAGCATGTACGCCTTCCGACCCGGCAGAGGCGCCCGATTGCCGTCCGCGCGCCCGAACGGAAGCACACCCGTCGCCCCCGTCACGCGCTCGGCGTAGCGACCAGCAAACCCCGGTGTGCGATCCGCGGCGTCGGGCGAGACATGAATGAGCTGCGAGCGCACAGTCTTCATCACGGGCCGAAAGGCGGAGCTATCGACCAGGTCCTCCGGGAGGGGTGATTTCCCATACAGAATGCCGCCGGGCGATACGGCGTTGCAGGCATCCTTGATTCCCGCCAGGACACCCGCACTCGAACGTGCCTGCTGAACCGGAATTTCGAGGCCGTCGCGCTTTATATCGGCGACGAGTGCGTCGAAGGCCTCTGTCCTCTCCTGAGCAAAGGCCATGCCGGCGGCATCGAAGAACGGCAAATGGGTATATATGCCTTCGACCAGCACATTCGGCAGTCGCGCGACATCGAGGGCAAACGCCTTTGCCTTCTTGAGTGGCATGCCGAGACGGCCCCAACCGCAGTCGATCTTGAGATACACCTTCGTCGGCTTGCGTGCCGTCGCCGACACGGCCTCCGCCAGCTCCATGTTGTGCACTGTCGGCACGAGACCATGCGCGACATAAGTCGCGATGCCCGATGGCAAAGTGCCGCCGAACATCATGATTTCCGTGTCGATGCCAGCATTCCGGATCGTCATGGCATCCGAGAACGAGCCCGTCGTAAGCGAGTGCACACCACCATTGACGAGACGCCCGGCAATCTCCTGCAGACCGAGACCGTAGGCATTGCCTTTAACCGAGGCGATGATCTTGGTGCCCGGCGCGATTAGACGCTTGATCGCCGCCAGGTTGGCATCCAGTGCGCCAAGGTCGATTTCCATGGAATTCGGACGCGTGTCCGCCGCGGCACTGCTCATGATCTGATCCCCGAATGCGCAGAACGATTGAATATTGGGCACGCTGTGTGCGTTGACCTAAAAATTATCACGACCTATTGTCTAGTGACCAGACAAAATATGTCTACCTCACATACGATAGAGACGCATCTTGTCGCATCGCTTCCTGAACCCGTTCCCGAAGTACCTGCAGATCAGGGACATCCTGCGCAAACGCTTGGAGCGCAGCGAGATCGGTGATCGCTTGCCGACGGAGCACTCGCTTTGCGACGAGTTCGGCGTGAGCAGGGAAACAGTTCGGGATGCACTGCGCGGTCTCGAGGAAGACGGCTTCGTCAACCGACGCCGTGGACACGGCACGTTCGTCGTCAAGATTCCTCGCGCGCGCTCAGAGCATCGCCTCACAGGCCTGACGGAGGACTTCAGCGCACTCAAGCTCGATACGGAGGCTCGCGTCATCAAGCGCGAAGTCGAGCTTCCGCCGCCACTCATCGCAGATATCATGGGTTCACCGCCGGATGAGAACGTCTATGTCATCGAGCGATTGCGCTTCTTCTCGCGCGATCACTTCGCCCATCATGCGGCGTACTTGCCGATAGACGTCGGCGTTCAGCTTGCTCGCCTGGATCTCACGCGTACGTCGATGATGCATGAGCTTCGCGAGACGCTGGCTTACGAGATCTGGGAAGATCATCAGAGAATAGAAGCCACGGTCGCCGATAGCGAGATGGCCAAGCTTCTGCGCGTCGATGTCGGCGCACCTCTGTTGTGCATCACCCGGCACTTCCTCGACGGCAACAACCGCACGATCGTGGTCTTCCGTTCTCACTATCGCGCGGACCGCTATTTCTACACAGTCAAGACCACACAGGACTCGCGTCAGGAGAAGCCACGCTCAGGTGCGCGGGGCTCGAAGGGAGGCGCACGGTCGCGCAGCCGCCTGAAGGGCACGACCAGATCGGGGGCGCAGAGATGACAAACACAATCCCTCGATGCGCGGGAGGTCGGCAATGAAGATTGGCATCCTAGGAGCGGGCAACGTCGCGCTTGCGAATGCCGCCTGGCTTGCCAGCAAGGGGCATGACGTTCACGTTTGGACTGCCATCGAGAGCGAGCGCACCGCTCTCGGAGATGGAACGCTGTCGGTAGAAGGGCTGATCGAAGCCAAATCCAAAATCACCGTCGCGAAAGATGCGCGATCGACCATTTTGGGCGCCGGCCTCGTCATGATCGCCGCGCCGGCTTTCGCGCACGCTGCGCTCATGTCGGCGGCTGCACCGCACCTCACGAGCGATCACGTGGTCATGGTGCACCCGGTAACGGGTCTCAGCTCGCTCCTGCTCTCACGGATGGTGGCCGAGCGTAAGGTTGCGCCACTCATCATCGATGCATCGACCAGCCTCTTCACGGCGCGCAAGTCCGGTCCCACGACGGTTCGCATTCTGAAGATCAAGGATGTGATCGACATCGCCGCGATTCCGGCTCGCCGCGGCAGCGAGGCGATGGAGCGCATGGCGGCGATCTACGGCGATCGATTCCGGCTCGAGCCCAATGCGCTCGCCGTATCCCTCAACAATCACAATCCGGTTTATCACGTGCCGCCCCTCCTCTGTAATCTCAGCCGCGCGGAGAGGCAGGAGAACTGGATGATCTGGGAGTGCATCACTCCCGGCGTCGCGAAGCTGGTTAAGCTCGTCGACGACGAGCGCCTTCTCGTCGTTCGGCACTACGGCACGACAGAGATCTCCGTTGCGGACTACTTCCGCCAGGCGCACGGCGCGGAAGGCGAAGATCTGCCAGCAATCTTCGTGTCTGTCGCGAAGAAACTCAAAGGGCCGATAGGGCCGCAAGCGTTCGATCACCGCTTCATCACCGAGGACGTGCCTTACGCGCTCGTCTTCTTCGAGGCGCTCGGACGCGCTGCCGGCATCGATATGCCGATGACGCGCAATCTCATCGAGCTGACCTCGGCGCTCTACGAACGGGACTTCGTGGCCGAAGGGCACACGCTCGAGAAACTCGGGCTTTCCGGCCTCTCGGATCGCGAGATCCTGCAGAAGACCATGGACGGCTTCGTCGCATGAGCACGCCGTTTGTAGAGTTTCGCAATGTCGTGAAGAGATTTGGGCAGAACGAGGTTCTCAAGAACGTGAGTCTCACGATCCAGCGTGGCGAAGTCGTTGTTGTCTGCGGCCCGAGCGGGTCGGGCAAGAGCACGCTGCTGCGCTGCATCAACGGCCTCGAGAAAGTTCAGTCCGGTGACGTCCTCGTAGATGGGGAAGCCCTCAGTCACTCGGCTTCGAAGCTCGAAAAGCTCAATCCCGCCGTCGGCATGGTGTTCCAGTCCTTCAATCTCTTCCCGCAGATGACCGTTCTGCAGAACCTGATCCTCGCGCCGATGCTCGTGCGGGGCCTGACTCGCGAGGCCGCCGAGCAGCTGGCCCAGAAGCTTCTGACGCGCGTCGGCATCGAGCAGAAAGCGGAAGCCTTCCCCGACATGCTGTCAGGCGGTCAGCAGCAGAGAGCCGCGATTGCGCGCGCGCTCTGCATGGAACCCAAGGCAATGCTGTTCGACGAGCCGACATCGGCGCTTGATCCCGAGATGATCGCCGAGGTGCTGGATGTCATGCGTGATCTCGCACGCGAAGGCATGACGATGGTGGTCGTGACGCACGAGATGGGCTTTGCGCGCGAAGTCGCGAACCGCGTCGTGTTCATGGATGAAGGTCAGATCGTAGAGGACAGCGATCCGGAGTCGTTCTTCTCCAATCCGAAGGAGGAGCGCGCGCGTCGGTTCATCAGCAAGATCCTCAGGCACTGATGGGATGGGCAGCTCAATAGACGGTCGTTCGGCAGTTCACTCGAGGCAGAATGGGGAGTGTTCCATGAGATCGATAGGTGCAGCGTTATCGGTGGTAGTTGGCCTCGCCATGACAGCGAGCATTTCAAAGCCCGCGGACGCGCAGTGCAGTTGCACGAAGACGATGATCGACGACGTCAAGGAACGCGGTGTGCTCCGTGTGGGAGTGAAGAATGATGCGCCATTCCTCGGCTTCGTCGATGACAAGGGCGAGCTCGACGGCTTCGAGATCGAGCTCGTCAAGGATATTGCCAAGCGCCTGAACGTGAAGATCGAGTTGGAGCCCGTGAAGGCCTCTAACCGCGTCCAGCTCCTGCAGCAGGGTCGCATCGACATCATCTTCGCAACCGTCAGCCACTACCGGAACCGGGATCAAGTCGTCGACTTCACATTGCCGTACCTCTATACGCCGCAGACTCTTCTCGTGAAGAAGGGCAGCGGCATCAAGACCCTCGCCGATATGGACGGCAAGCGCTTCGGGCTCGATGCCGGCTCTGGTGCGGTAAAGAAGATCCCGCGCCTGCAGCCGAAGGCAGTCATTCAGACATTCCAGAATTGGCCCGAAGCGTTCTTCGCGCTCGAGCGCGGCACCGTCGATGCGGTCGCAACCGACAATATCCTGCTCGCGGGATTGCGCTCCGCCTCTCCCAATCCCG
>JAEZAW010000311.1 GCA_023430315.1 Pseudomonadota bacterium
CCGTGCGCCGGCCCTTCATGATGTCCTGACCCATGGACGGGCGCTGCTCGTCATTCCTGTGCTTGACCTGCTCGAGCAGAATGCCCTCGCATTCCTCGCGCGCGGCCTTGTCGCCCTCGCCGGCGGCGAGCAGCTTCTCCGGCGGGATGTGATAGACAGGCTCGAGCGCATAACCGTGGGCGAGGCCGACCTTGATAGCCTCCGCCGCGAGGCGGATCGCGAGCCAGCGCGTCATGGGATCGCGGTCATTGCCATTGCCGCCGCGCCCGGTCGCCGCGGAGACCGGATTGCGCATGGAATTGACGATCAATTTGGACCAGCGCTCGCCCCAGAGGTTCGTCGTCGTCTTGGAGCTGTCGGCGACGCTCACCATCTCCGCGATCTCCTTCACGCGCGGTGTGACGCGTCCGTGCGGCTCGCCGACGCGGAAGACCGTATGGCGTGACCCGCCGAGACCGACATTGCGCTGGACCTTGGCCGGGCCTGTGAGCTCGACGGAGATGGTCGAGGCAATGCAGCCGACGGTCTTGCCCCAGCCGACGACCGAGGCAATGCGCTCCTCGTTGATCGAGTTCTGCAGCGAGACGACGTAGCCGTCGGCGGTAAGATACTGGGCGATCATCTGCGTCGCCCAGACCGTGTCGTAGGACTTCGTGGATACGAACGCGATGTCGAAGGGACGCTCGCTCCCCGTCTTCTGCAGGTCGGTGATATGGATGGCATTCACGGGGACGGTAAAATTCTCCGGCGCCGTCTGGCCCCTGAGCGTCAGGCCGTCGCGGCGCATGGCCTCGACATGCTCCGGCCAAGGATCGATCAGCGTGACGTCCTGCCCGGCCTTGGCGAGATAGCCGCCCACATGTCCGCCGAGCGCGCCGGCGCCCACGATTGTGATTTTGCGTTTCATCCCCGTGCTCCTCGATCCGGCCCGCCTGTGTTCATTTTTCCGCGGGGCTCGTCGGGAAGGCAGGATGGTCGTCGGGGGATGGGAGGTCAAGCGTAGAGGGGGCGGCGTTGCTGCGGGTCTGGTATGGCCAGCAGCGGATTTCGAATCCTTAAAGCGGTTTCGTGAAATGGTAGCGCCGAATGCCGCCCCCGATCGTCTTGTTGCTGGCGGATGAAGCGATTTCCTCTCGCACCAATTCATAACCGGCGCTGCGATAGAGGGATAGCGCGTCGCCCTGCAGCTCCGATGTGCTCAGGTCCATCGTCGGGCGATTGCGTCGTCGGCACTCGTCCTCGGCATAGCCCAACATCGCGCGTGCAATGCCACGACGCCGAGCATCGGGATCGACGTACATGCGCCGCAGCTCCATGGCGCTCGCCGATGACGGTTCCAGCCCGAACATTCCGATAATTCGGCCGCCTTCCACAGCAACCCAGAACCCGCCGTATCTTTCAGAATAGTACTCTTCGACGCGATCGATCTCCTCCCGAAGCGAGCTAGCGATGTAGCCCTCGAATGCATCCTTCATTTCCGGAGGTGCGAGAAGGCGATTAACCCTGATGAACAGGTCCCGGACTTGCGCGGCATCAGCGGGCCTGAAAGCCCGGATCTCGAGCTGCGCACTCATGGAACGTGCCCTTCTGTGGTGGATCGCGCTTGGCGTCCAGGGTGGGTGCGGCGGGTGGGGAGGTCAAGCGGGCAAGAGGGCGGGTGGATGCGCGCGTGTGGTGATGGGCAGAAGCGGTTAGGCCGACTTCCGATCGTCCGGAATGCGCGGGGGCTGAAATCTTGGAACCCGTCCAGCGATAGGGCGTTATCCATCGGGCCCGCGTACTGAGCCTTGATCCGAATGAGTGCGGGAAGGGGAGTGTCCATTTCGGGGGGATGCATGTCCGCGCCCCGGGGAGTGTCCATGTCCGCGTTGCTTTCCACTGGGGCCCAGGGCCTAGACGAAATCCTGGCAGGGGGTCTTTCTGAAGGCTGCGTATTTCTCCTTGAAGGTAAACCGGGGACGGGGAAGACCACCATCGCGTTGCAGTTTCTCCTCGCCGGGCAAGCGCGCGGTCAGCGCTGCCTCTACGTCACGCTCTCAGAAACCGAGCAGGAGCTTTTGAATGTGGTGGCCTCGCACGGTTGGACGTTCCGCAAGGAAATCGATATTTGCGAGTTGCAACCACCGGAAAACGCGCTGGAGGCGCACGAGCAGCAAACGTTGCTCTACGCGTCCGATCTGGAGTTGGGCGAAACCGTCAAACAAATTCTGGATGCCGTCGAGCGAACCAAACCCGAGCTGATCGTTCTCGATAGCTTGTCCGAGATTCGATTGCTCGCCCAAGGATCCCTCCGCTACAGAAGGCAGCTTCTTGCGCTCAAGCACTTCCTCGCCCGTCGCGGAGCCACGGTTTTATTGCTGGATGATTTAACGGCTGAGGCCGTCGATAAGACAGTCCATAGCATCGCCCATGGCGTTATTTATCTCGAGGAGCTGGCACCCGAGTTTGGCTCTGATCGGCGCCGTATAAGGATCGTCAAATACCGTGGCCACGCCTATAAGGGCGGCTATCACGATTTCATAATTACGAAAGGGGGCGTGAAGATTTTTCCCCGTCTCGTCGCATCAGAGCACAAAAACACTTTCGTATCGAGCCCGGTGCCAAGCGGTATTGCGGAGCTCGATCAATTAGTTGGCGGGGGCGTTGACAAGGGAACGAGTACGCTCGTGCTTGGTCCGGCCGGCACCGGCAAATCCTTATTTGTTCTCCAATACGTGGTAGCTGCGATGCGACGCGGCGAGAAGGCCGCGGTATTCATGTTCGACGAGGAGCTCGGTGTCGCGTTCCGCCGTAGCAAGGCGTTGGGTATCGATTTAGAGGCCTATCGGGACAATGGTAATCTGCATATTCAGCAGATAGATGCGGCGGAGCTTTCGCCAGGGGAATTCTCGCATCGCGTGAGGGTCTGCGTCGCAGATTTGGGCGTGAGTTTGGTCGCGATCGACAGCCTGAACGGCTATCGGGCAGCTATGCCCGAGGAGCAATCTTTACTTCTGCACATGCATGAGCTTTTGCAGTACCTCAACAGGCAGGGTGTCACCACCTTCCTCACGGTTGCTCAGCATGGCCTTGTCGGAGATATGCAGGCGCCTGTTGACGTAACCTACTTGGCGGACACCGTAGTCTTGATGCGCTACTTCGAGGTAGGGGGACGTGTTCGACGCGCCGTTTCGGTTGTCAAGAAACGCACCGGGCCGCACGAAGACACCATTCGCGAGTTTCAAATCAGCGCGCGCGGCATACAAGTCGGGCCCGTCTTACGAGACTTTCAGGGGATCCTGCGAGGCGTCCCGACATACGTCGGAAGCTCGATACTTTCAGACGAGTGAGCTTATGCCTCTTGGAGGGCCAAACTCTGAACGCGTGCTCGTTCTGGCGACACGCCACCGTGACGCTGAGGTCGCCCATCGACTGCTCGCCGAGGCGGGCTTTCCTGCGCTGATTTGCGAGGGAGTGACCCAACTAACGCGAGAGCTACGCAAAGGAGCTGGATGCGTGGTTCTCACCGACGAATCGATTGATGGATTTGCAGCCCAGACTCTGCATGGCTGGGTTCAGGAACAGCCTGCCTGGTCGGATCTGCCGATCGTCGTGCTTACCAGCAAGGCGGACGAATCCTCTCGCAGCCGTTCGGCCCGAGAGTTGCAGGATACTTTGGGCAATATATCCTTCGTCGAGCGTCCGTTCCATCCACGGACGCTCGCAAGCGTCGCGCGTTCAGCCATGCGATCCCGTTTGCGGCAGTACGAAGCGAGGGAGCTGCTGGAACGATATGAGCTGCTGGCACGCGAACTTCAGCACCGAACCAAGAATTTGCTCGCGGTGATTCTCTCGATCGCCGGCGCGAGTTTGCGTGAAGGAGGCGACGGTCAGGAAGCGTTCATCGCTCGGCTGCACGCACTTGCCGCAGCGCAAGACCAATTGATGGAGGGAGATGGACGAGGCGCCTTCCTCTTCGACATCGTTCATGCAATTACCGGCAGCTTCGGAAACCGGACCGCCATCGATGGGCCACAAGTGCATTTGAGCCCCACCCTGGCGCAAGGCTTTGCGCTCGTCGTGCATGAGCTGGCCACTAATGCTGCCAAATACGGAGCCTTGAGCCGCGAGGAGGGCCGCATCTCGATTGGCTGGGAGGTTGCCGTCGAAGCCGACGGAACCACTTTGCTTTTCAAGTGGCGAGAGCGAGGTGGCCCACTCGTCATGTCGCCCACACGTAAGAGTTTCGGCACTGTTCTTCTGGAACGCGCCCTGCCTACTTCCTCGCCGCCCCGCTTCGACTACGGCACAAACGGATTTAGCTACGATCTGTCCGTTAAGCTCGCATAACGTCGACGCGCTATCCCATCAACCCGGCACAATCCCTTTCACGACCCACGCCGTGGCGACGTATGAGCGAGGACCGTCGACTTCTCCGTCGAGATAGGCGCGTTCGACCGCATCGCGAACCTTCGACTTCGTGTCAGCGTTAAGGCCGCTGACATAGTCGGCCAGCGGCCCGTCCTTGCCGTCCAGGGGCGCCCAGAAATCGGCGAACGACGCAAAGTCCATGCGAATGGAAACCGTATCCTGCACGACATCGACGAGCCCCGCATTGCGCCATGCGCGCTCCAGCTCTCCGGGGCGGCTTAATGGGCGCGTGAACGCCTTTTCCCTGCGCTCGATGGCGCCGGGATCGATGACAGCGGCCGTGTCGAAGACCATGCGATAGAACACGAGGCCGCCGCGCGTATCCCATGTCGCTGCGGCGACGGTCCCGCCGGGGCGCGTCACGCGGCGCATCTCGTTCACTGCGGTCTGGGCCTCAGGGATGAATTGGAGCACCAGCATCGACAGCGAGTGGTCGAACGAGGCGTCCTCGAAGGCCAGCGCGCACGCATCGCCGACGTCGAAGCTGATCCGGGGATCCGGATGCTGCTGCTTGGCGTAGGCGACATAGGCAGGCGAGAAGTCGACGCCAGCGACAGCGCCGATGTCTGGGTTCTGCGCGAGGCTGAAGCTGAGATTGCCGGTGCCGCAGCCGACATCCAGCACGCGGGCTCCGCTCGAGACGCCTGCGAAGGCGATGAAGCGCGGCGCCAGGAGCCGGCTCCAGCGCCCCATCTGGAGTTCGTAGCCGCCGCCGTCCGATGCGTTGAATGTCGAGGACGCTGCCATGTCGCACCTCCAAATCGATCTGAATAATTGCGAGAACGAGTCGTCGAGACAGGCTGTGGCGAGCTGATTTGCAGGCCTCAGGGCTCAGGAAGGATGCGCCGTGGGGTCGGGCGAGGTCAAGCTCAGGGCAGACGCGCTTTTCTTTTCGAGCGTCGTGTCGGGATTGCGGGTAGTGGATCGTCCTAGGGATATGGCGCCCGTCAGACCAGCAGTCGGGTACCTCATCCGGAAGCCCATTCACACGAGAGCGCTGCTATGAGAATCACCGTTGAAACCACCGTCGCCGCCCCGATCGCCCAGGTCTGGAAGGCCTATACGAGCCCCGCGGACATCATGCAGTGGAATGCGGCGTCCGACGACTGGCACACGCCGTCCGCC
Source organism: Pseudomonadota bacterium (assembly GCA_023430315.1). GTDB lineage: Bacteria > Pseudomonadota > Alphaproteobacteria > Rhizobiales > Hyphomicrobiaceae. The sequence goes on from JAEZAW010000311.1 coordinate 5,536, forward strand.
ACAGTGGATCTGCGCGAGGGCGGCGCCTTCTCGTCGCGCATGGAGGCCAGGGACGGCAGCATGGGGTTCGATTTCGCAGGCACGTATACGAAGATCGTCGAGCATAAGCTCATTGCCTACGCGTTCGGCGATCGAATGGCCGAGGTCGAGTTCACGTCAGACCCTAAGGGCACTCGGGTGCGCGTCTCCTTCGATCCCGAGCAGGAGAATTCGCCCGAGATGCAGCGTCAAGGTTGGCAATCCATTCTCGACAGCTTCAAGCGGTATGTAGAAGCGAAGTCGCGGGCGTAAAAAGAAGAGCATTCCAGGAGGTGTCACGAGGCGCCGCCCGTCGCGGCGTCTCGCATGTGTGTTCAGCATGGGAACGCGAGTGCGCTGCTCTCCGTTTAGCTGTCGATGCGAGGACCGCAGAATTCTGATCACACCGATCATTTGATCGCTAGTGCAGAGGAAAATGGCGCGTTGCAAAGGGCTTCCTCGGAATCTGGCGAAATCGTCGTAACGGATATTCCGGCGCGCCTGGATCGTCTGCCGTGGGGACGGTTTCACACGCTCGTTGTGCTCGCGCTCGGCATAACCTGGATTCTGGATGGACTGGAGGTGACACTCGCGGGCGCGGTCGCGGGTGCGCTGCGGGAAAGTCCCGTCCTGCAGTTCACGAGTGCAGATATCGGCCTCGCCGGCAGCGCCTACATCGCAGGCGCCGTCCTCGGAGCCGTGTTTTTCGGCTGGCTGACGGACCGTCTCGGGCGCAAGAAGCTCTTCTTCATCACGCTCAGCGTCTATTTGCTTGCGACCGCCGCGACCGCGTTCACCTGGAATCTTTGGAGCTTCATGCTGTGCCGGTTCATTACCGGTGCCGGCATCGGCGGCGAGTATGTCGCCATCAACTCGACCATCCAGGAGCTCGTGCCGGCACGCGTACGCGGCTGGACCGACCTCGCGATCAACGGCAGTTTCTGGGTGGGCGCGGCGCTCGGTGCGGTCGGCTCCATCGTGCTGCTCGATCCGACGCTGCTGCCGGTGGACATGGGCTGGCGCGCGGCGTTCCTGATCGGCGCGGCACTGGCGGTCGTTATTTTTCTCATGAGGCTCTGGATACCCGAGAGCCCGCGTTGGCTCATGACGCACAATCGCGCGGACGAGGCCGAGGCGATCGTGACCGTGATCGAAAACCAGTTCAGGCGGCAGGGGCATGCACTCTCGGACGGCCCGTTTCCGCGCATCCGCCTTCGTGCGCGCGACTACACGCCGCTGAGGGAAGTGGCTGCAACGCTGTTCCGCGCGCAGCGGCAGCGGACGTTCGTTGGCCTCAGCATGATGGCCGCGCAGGCCTTTTTCTATAATGCCATCTTCTTCACGTACGCGCTGATCCTGACGGAGTTCTACGGCATACGCGCCGATCACGTGGGCTGGTACATACTTCCCTTCGCTGCAGGAAATTTTCTCGGCCCCATCATTCTCGGGCGCCTGTTTGATACCGTCGGGCGCCGGCCGATGATCGCGCTCACGTACTCCGTCTCCGGTTTGCTGCTGGCGATCACCGGCTTCATGTTCGCGCAGGAATGGTTGACCGCCACACAGCTCACGGTGGCCTGGACGATCACGTTCTTCTTTGCCTCGGCTGCGGCAAGCTCGGCGTATCTGACCGTGAGCGAGACCTTTCCGCTGGAGATCCGCGCCCTCGCCATCGCTTTCTTCTATGCCCTCGGCACGGGCGTCGGCGGCATTCTCGGTCCGCTGCTGTTCGGAATGTTGATCGAGACAGGATCGCGCTGGAGCGTCTTCACGGGCTATCTGCTCGGCGCGGGCCTCATGATTGCGGCGGCGATCATCGCGGCCATCTGGGCCGTCGCGGCCGAACGCAAGCCGCTGGAGAGCGTGAGTCGTCCGCTGGCATCGGTGGATTGAGATCAGCGGTTTCGACCGTATCGATCAAGACTGTCCGAAATAAAGCTGCTGCTGTAAGTTCGTGTCGTTAATTGTGAATCTTATTTTGGGAAGTCAACAATGGTCGAAAGCAGCATTCGCTTCGATGATGGCGCTGCCTATGAGCAGATGATGGGTGTCTGGAGCCGGGCGGCCGGAGAGATTTTTCTTGATTGGCTGGCGCCGCCGACAGGTTTGCGATGGATCGATATCGGGTGCGGAAACGGGGCCTTCACGGAATTGCTCGTGGAGCGATGTGCTCCCGCGGAGGTTCAAGGAATCGATCCCTCGGAAGGGCAGCTCGCTTTTGCGCGCACGCGCCCCGCGCTGCGATCCGTGAACTTCCGGCGAGGAGAAGCGCAGGCTCTTCCCTTCGCCGACAACAGCTTCGACGCGGCGGTCATGGCATTGGTCGTCGTCTTCGTTCCAGATCCCGCGGCCGGGGTCGCGGAAATGGTTCGCGTGGTCAAACCGGGCGGCATCGTCACGACGTACGTGTGGGACATGTTGGATGGCGGCTTTCCGCTCGATCCGATCCGCGCCGAAATGCACGCCATGGGGCTTTCACCTCCGCATCCGCCGCGCGTGGACGTCTCCGCCATGAAAGTCCTGCACGATTTGTGGACGCGCGGCGGCCTCGAGGCTGTGGAGACGCGCGAGATCGTCGTGAGCCGGACGTTCGATGATCTCGACACCTTCTGGGCGATCAATATGACGGCCCCGTCACTGGCTTCGATCGTTGCTGGGATGGCTCCGAATGATATCGAAGCGCTCAAGGATCGATTGCGCGCGCGCCTGCCCGCCGACGCGAAAGGCCGGATCACGTACCAATCGCGGGCTCATGCAATCAAAGGACGATCGGCGAAGTGAGGCGGCGATTGCCCTCGTTAGATTGAGTCGAAGGTCCCCAGACTTTCGATACGCACGACCTTGAACATCCGCCTGCTGGTCATAAATAGACCGGATCGGCGCATGGCGCCGGGGCGAGGGGGCTCGCTGAGAGGGAGCGGATAAGCGCGCATGTCTGGATGGCTGACTGGCTTGGAAGGAGCGTTCGCTCCTCGGCACGCTCATCGGCGTGGAGCGCGAGCTCCGCAACAAGCCCGCCGGCATCAGCACGCACTGCTTCGTCATGGCGGGCGCGTGCCTCTTCACATTCGTATCGACCGTCGCGGATCCCAACAGCCCTGCACGCATCGCGGCTCAGGTCGTGTCGGGCGTGGGCTTTCTCGGCGCGGGGATGATCCTCAAGAGCGAAAACAACACCATCAGAAATCTGGCTACGGCAGCGGCCGTATGGTTCGCCGCCGCGATCGGCATGGCCATCGGCATCGGCTGGTACGTGATTGCCATCATCGCGTCAGTTTATGCGGTGATCGTTCCGCGCATTCCACACGTCAAGACGTGGCGCGAGAGCCAGCAGGACGAGTGAAGTCGGCCTATATCGGGCTCAACGGGAGGAGGAGCCCGCTATGTCGAAGCTTCGCGTGGGCTGTTATTCGATATCGCTGGACGGCTTCGGCGCCGGTCCCGACCAGTCTCTGGAGAATCCGCTCGGCATCGGCGGCGAAGCTCTGCACGAGTGGTTCGTGCTGACCCGGACCTTTCAGAAGGCGCACGGGCAAGAGGGCGGCACGACCGGTCCCGACGATGATTTCGGCGCGCGGCAGTTCGCGAATATCGGCGCCTGGATCCTGGGACGGAACATGTTCGGGCCGGTTCGCGGACCTTGGCCCGATGAAAACTGGAAGGGATGGTGGGGCGACAATCCACCCTACCACCGCCCGGTCTTCGTGCTGACGCACCATGCGCGCGCGCCGATCACCATGGCGGGCGGCACGACCTTTCACTTCGTGACCGACGGCATCGAGAAGGCGCTCGCGCAGGCCCGCGAGGCTGCCGAGGGCAAGGATGTGCTGCTCGGCGGGGGCGCGGCGACGATCCGGCAGTATCTGCGCGCCGGACTGATCGACGAGATGCACGTAGCGATCTCCCCGGTGATGCTCGGTTCCGGCGAGCACCTCTTCGCCGATATCGACGCGCTCAAGCTCGGCTATCGCCGCACCGAGCACGTCACGACGCCAAACGCCACGCATTTTGTGTCGAGGAAGGGGTATGTGGGCGCACGTCAGGAGGTGACGCGCCGCCATCTCGAGAATCGATAGGCCCAGAAAAGCGGCCAGCCGATGCCCATCACGCCGAGAAACGGCAGGAACAGCGCGAGCGCGTAAACGTCGATCCTGAGATTGTGCTCGGCGACGGAGTTGGCCGGGTTCGCGGGACTGTAGTAGACGCCGACCGGCGCACCCGCGGGCAGATCCGGCGGCGTGCGCACGTCGGTTCGGGTGGTCGAGCCTTCGTATCCAACGCCATCCGAGGCGACGAAGCGATAGTCGATCGTCAGCCGGTATTTCGGCGCGCCGTCTTTGAATTTGCCGGCCTCTTCGAGCTTGGTCTGGCGGACCGCTCCCTCCGCTCGCGTGCCGAACCAGAGCAGCGATCCTTCGCGCACCATGCGCGGCCCCGTGATCACGATTGCGGTGGCGCAGCACACCGCAAGCAGCAGCATCGCCGCCCCGAGCGCGTAGAGACTTCTCGACTTCGTGGCATTGGCCCACGTGTCGAACTGGTCTTGACGAATGAGCAAGCGTGACAAGGTGCCCCCGTTCCCGATCGAGCCAGTAGTCTCCGAAGGTCAGCTAGGTGGCTAAACTTGAAGCGAGAACTTTCGCAAACTCCCTTGCGGCCACAAGTTCGGGGTCGTTCTTTAGGTCCTTTTTTAGCATCTGATCCACCCAAGCCATGCCGTGTGCGGAGATGTCCCGGTAAAAGCTCTCCATTTCACCGATCTCTGGCAGAACGATCCCAATACTCTTCAGATCTCGAACTAAGTTTCTTGCGCTTTGCGTGGGAGCGCCACTATCTATCGCCGATATTCCGGAGGATTTAATTTCGCGCCAAGGCGAAGCCCGCCTCAATATGTCCCTGAGCTTCTTCTCGTACTCATCTTCGAACAATTCCTGCGATCCGTCGGCGATTTGTGAGATTAGCTTTGTAATCTCAATTTTCACATCACCGGCCGCAACCGTAGGTTTCTTATTTTTTATTGACGCACTGACGGTCTTGAAATTTTCATCGAACTGCGACCAAGCCCCTTCGTGCGCCTGAATTAGAGATCGAAGTACCGTCTCATCGTTTATCAAATCAAAATCAGCGAGGGATATCACATGTACCCCCAAGCTTTTCAAGACGTGGGCGAGTTTTTTAATATTTTGCTTCCCGTGAGCACTTAACCAGAAGACCGGTGATGTCTCTGATAAATGTCCATTTGCTTCCAGCAGTGCTCGGTAGAAGAGGCAATCCGCCTCATCCTCGCATACGACAACATGCTGATAAAATGCCGCCTCTAGTATTGGGGTGAATCTAATTATAGGCTCCGCTTTCGCCGTCTCAAATGCGTCGATATTCACCGCTTTCGCAATTTGTGTGCCTCCGCTGCGATCAAGGCGGACTAGCGATACGCGATCGCGGTTTGCTGCTAAAGCTCCGCGAAGAAAATGCGCATTGTGAGTGGCTAGGATCAATTGCTTACCTTTGGCCTCCTCCGCGATTATTTTTGCGGCCGCATACGCCTGTGGTGGGTGCAGATAGACATCAGGCTCATCGATCAAATAAATATCGCGAGGCCATCCGGAAATGTATAGAAGCAATCCCAAAAAGGCTATCATCCCATCGCCTTGCTCTGAGATTGTTGGCAATTTTGCGACCTCTGCCGAGAAATCCAAGCTTAATTCCGGCATCTTGTTGCTGTCTGGTCTCGCACCGACATGGATGGGAACAGTTCTGCCATTATTTCTGTTGAGGGCAATCTCCGTGTCGAAGATTTTCTGGAGTAATTTTGATAAAGTCTTCTCGCGCTTTCCGTCCTTTTCTAAGGCATGAATTGGCGAGGTTGGCGCCTCATGAGAGAGCGCTATACGGTTGGCAGGCTGTGTTGCTTTTATTCTGGCCTCGGCGGTGACGAGTGCCGCAAATAGCGGCGCTGCCTCGCCTAAGCCCTCGCGTTTAAAGGCGCTCGCAACGGCGCTGGGAGGGCTAATGGATCCGCCGCCGGCAAAATAGAGCGCGCCATCCCTAACAAATGCCCTATCTTTTATTACCTGTTGCAACGCCTCATCGTTCCCGGATTTGTGGACCGAGACTGACTTTATTGATTTTGTGTCTGCGGCACCCGATGAGCGGAGGAGATGAAGGATGTCGCGAAGCGATTGGCTTTTTCCTGCATTGTTTGGCCCTATGATAAGAAGAATAGAGTCTTCCTTTAGTTTTAGTTCAGTGCCCGATGCAAACCGGAGAGATGTGATGTGAGCCTTGGCTGCTGGGATCTCGGAAGTGGCGGCTTCAGATTCGTTGGCCATTGCGGATCCGTCCTTTCTCGATTGTATCCGTGCAGAACTGCAACGGCTTCAGACCATAGGGTGCTTGTCTAGCGAGATTTGCGATTTGTCATGCTTTGACGGTGTGCACAGTAGACCGGATTTTACGAGAGATTCGGCCGTCCATCTGCGCAGTTTGGATATGGCTCTCCCACAAGCTGAAAATGTTTGCTGCCTCACTGCGGCTTTTGAGCTTCCGTAGTCTGCATCCCCGCCCCTCTATCCACACCCCCGCATCCCCTGCGAGACAGCCCTTGGCGCGGGCAGCCCACTTTGAGCCGTCGGCGGGCGTGCTAGTCTACAGCATTCCCTAAGTGCAGGCCTTGGAGCTGCGCCATGAAGTTCATCGACTTGAGCCGTGAACTCTACCACCGCACGCCAGCCCATCCGTCTCATCCGCCCATCGCCGTGGCGACTTGGTACGATCATGACGAGGTGAAGGTCGCGGGAAACACGCGCTTCACCTCGAAGGCGCTGTTTCTCTCGATGAGCGACCACGCCGGCACGCATGTCGACGCTCCCTGCCATTTCAATCCCGATCCCAAAGCCCTCTCCGTCGACCAAATGCCGCTGGAGGACTTTTTCACGGAAGCCATTTGCCTCGATCTCAGCCACGTGCCGCTGAAGCACGAGATCACCGTCGATGAGATGAAGGCTGCACTGGCGGAGAGCGGGCAGGTCATCAAGAAGCGCGACACCGTGCTGATCAATATGGGCGTCAACGCGCGTCTGTTCGGATCGCCGGGCTATTCCACCGACTTTCCGGGCCTGCACGTGGATAGCGTGCACTGGCTTGCCGACCACGGCATCTTGATGTTCGGCGTCGAGGCGGTCAGCCCCGCCCCGCAAGGCGAAGCAAACTTCAAAGCGCACATCGCCTGCGCCGAACGCGGGATAACGCACCTCGAATGCCTGTGGAATTTGGAGGCCGTCGTCGGGAAAGGCCGATTCAGGTTCATCGCCTTCCCGCTGCGCATCCGTGGCGGCACTGCCAGCCCCGTCCGCGCCGTAGCGATGTTGGATGCTTGATCCAGCAGGGTCAAAAGCGGAACATCCGGCTCTGCCTGCATAACCTGACGGCCATCCCCAACCCTCTCTCCTCCCCCCGCATCCCCTGCGAGACAGTCCGGTCGCGTGCCGCTATAAGGCCCCGAAAGGCCTAAGCAACCCGGACACGCCATGAGTCGCTCTGACGCCACGTCCTACCCGAAGATCACGCCCGAGGTGATCGCCGCCCACGGCTTCAAGGGGGATGAATACGACCGCCTGCTCGGCATTCTCGGCCGCGAGCCGACCTTCCTCGAGCTCGGCATCTTCTCGGTCATGTGGTCGGAGCACTGCTCGTACAAATCGAGCCGCTACTGGCTGCGCCAGCTCCCGACCTCGGGGCCGAAGGTCATCCAGGGGCCGGGCGAGAACGCGGGCGTCGTCGATCTCGGCGATGGCGACTGCGCCATCTTCAAGATGGAGAGCCACAACCACCCGAGCTTTATCGAGCCCTACCAGGGCGCGGCGACGGGCGTCGGCGGCATCATGCGCGACGTGTTCACTATGGGCGCGCGGCCGATCGCGAACCTCAATGCGCTGCGCTTCGGCGATCCCGCGCATCCGAAGACGCGCAGCCTCGTGTCGGGCGTCGTCGCGGGCATCGGCGGCTACGGCAACAGCGTCGGCGTGCCGACGGTCGGCGGCGAAACCAACTTCGATCCCGGCTACAACGGCAATATCCTCGTCAACGCGATGTGCATCGGTCACGCGCGCTCGGACAAGATCTTCTACTCGGCGGCGAAGGGCGTCGGCCTCTCTGTCGTCTATGTCGGCTCGAAAACGGGCCGCGACGGCATTCACGGCGCGACCATGGCGTCGGCCGAGTTCGACGATAAGAGCGACGAGAAGCGCCCGACCGTGCAGGTCGGCGATCCATTCACGGAGAAGCTGCTGATCGAGGCATGCCTGGAGCTGATGGCGTCCGATGCGATCATCGCCATCCAGGACATGGGCGCGGCGGGACTCACGTCCTCGACGTCGGAGATGGCGGACAAGGGCGGCGTCGGCATCGAGCTGGATCTCGATCATGTGCCGCAACGCGAGCTGAACATGACGGCCTACGAGATGATGCTCTCGGAAAGCCAGGAGCGCATGCTGATGATCCTCAAGCCCGGCTCGGAGGCTGCAGGCGAGGCCGTGTTCCGCAAG
>JAEZAW010000193.1 GCA_023430315.1 Pseudomonadota bacterium
CGCCGACGTGCTGCGAAAGATGGCGGGGAAATTCGATCAGCTCCTCGGTCAGCTCGAGCACGCGTTGGAGCAAGGGGTCATCGGGATCGAGGCCGGCCTCGCGGACGCGCTGCTCAGGCAAGGCGCCACCTCCCCGCGTTCCCCAGACCATGCCGGCGAGCGCCGCGACGACATCCTCGCTGAGCCCCATGGCCTTGCCGACCTCGCGCACGGCCGAACGCGAGCGATAGCTGATGACGGTGGCCGCAAGTCCAGCGCGATGGCGTCCATATTTGTCATAGATGTGCTGGATGACCTCCTCGCGCCGCTCATGCTCGAAATCGACGTCGATGTCCGGCGGCTCCTTGCGGTCGGCGCTGATGAAGCGCTCGAAGAGAAGATCGACCTCCGTCGGATTAACCGCGGTAATGCCGAGGCAGTAGCAGACCACGGAGTTGGCCGCCGAGCCGCGCCCCTGACAAAGGATCTCCTTACTGCGCGCAAAAGAAACGATGTCGTGCACCGTGAGGAAGTAGGGCGCGTACTTGAGCTCCTCGATCAGCGCGAGCTCCTTCTCGATAAGCGTTCGGACCTTCTCCGGCACACCGCCGGGAAATTTCTCACGCGCGCCTTCCTCGACGAGATCGACGAGATGGCCATGCGGGGTCTTGCCGGGGGGCACGGGTTCGTCGGGATACTCGTATTTCAGATCTTCGAGATTGAACGTGCAGGCCTCGGCGATCTCCAGCGTGCGAGCGAGCGCGGATTCATGCCCCTCGAACAGACGTGCCATCTCGTGCGGCGGTTTGATGTGACGCTCGGCATTCGATGTGAGCCGCAACCCTGCCTCGCCGATGCACACACCTTCGCGAATGCAAGTCAGCACGTCCTGGAGCGGACGGCGATGGGGCGTGTGATAGAGCACGTCTCCCGTTGCGACGAGCGGCACGCGACAGCGCCGGGCAAGTGCGGCGAGCGCGGCAATGCGGGCGCGATCATCGCCGCGATAGCTATGCGTGGCAGCGAGATAAAGAGCGGCAGACGCGAGGCTCGTCTTGAGACGACGCAGCTCGGCCTCGAAGGCGGCATGAGCGGCTTCCGCCCGCCAGCTCCAGTTCTCCGGCGGAAGCGCGATCAGGATCTGGCCATGCGCGGCGGCCGCGACATTCTCGAGCGTGAGGATGCATTGGCCTTTGTCGGCAGCAAGCTGGCCCTGCGAAAGCAGGCGACAGAGACGGCCATAAGCCGGGCGGTCCGTCGGCAGGCAGATGAGGCTCGGCGCATCGGTGAGATCGAGACGTGCGCCGACGATGAGCTTGAGGCCGACCTGCTTTGCGGCCACGTGCGCACGCACGACACCGGCGAGCGTGTTGCGGTCCGTGACGGCCAGGGCCGTGAGACCCTGCAGCTTGGCTGCCGCCACCAGCTCTTGAGGATGCGAGCCGCCGCGCAGAAAGGAAAAGTTGGTCGTCACCTGCAGCTCGGCATAAGCGGACGTCATGGCACCAACCCGTGCATGAACCAGCGCGGCAGGCGAGCCGGCGTCTCGTCATCGTCCTCGACACCTTCTCCATCTCTCTCCCGGTCATAGAGGCCGGCACGGAAGACCCAGTAGCGGGCGCCGTCAGCCTCCTCGATCATGTAGTAGTCGCGAGTGAGCGCTGCGCCGGCACCTGCCTCGGTCGCGCGCGGAACATAGGCTGCCCACCATGCGGGCGCGATCCGCTCGGGTCCCTCGGCGCGCACGATCCGCCGGCGCACGCGCCGCCAGACGATCAGCGCAGGCGCACCCTCAGGGATCGCCGCGAGAACCTCGATCGGCTCGGGTGGATCCAGCAGGAAGGCGGGGCGGCGCTTCTCGGAAGCAAACACAGGCTTCTCGGATAAGGCTGCCGCTTTAACCTCGGCTGTTCCCATGGCCGACACACGTTTCTGCGCGGCTTCCGGAATGTGGCTGGCATGAGGCAGAAGACGCATGACACGACTGCTGCCGAGACGGCCCGAGAGACGATCGACGAGCCGGGCGGCGGCGCGTGCGTGCGTGCCGGCGACATCCGCATCGAGCTCCTGCTGACTAGCATCGAGACGCGTCACCTCGCTCGCGTCGAGCGTCATCAGGTCGATGCCGAAGCCGGCATCGAACGTGGCGATCTTCTCGATGAGCAGCCGGCGGATATGGACGTCATCCCGGCAGGGCGTGCTGGTGCCGATCGCGACCTCGCCGAGCGTACCATCCGAACGGTAGAGCGAAAGACGGAAGCGGCGCCCGCCGACAGCAGCCTCGGTCAGCGTGCCGGCAAGGTCACTGCACAGCCGCTCGAGCGCAGCCTCGATACCGGCTGATGTCAGCAACGGGTCGGAGAACGGCAGGCGGGCAGTGAATTCCGGTGTCTCGACGAGTGGTGCGCGAGGCTCGCCGTAGTCGCCGAGCGCCTGGTCGAGACGCATCAGCACCGTGGCAATGGTTTCGGCCCCTGGCCTGTCCCTACGGTTCAGGGCGCGGAAGCGGCGCTCGAGAGCCGCGCGCGGGAGGCCATAGAGCTGACCAATGCGCCGGAGACCGAGCCGCTCGAGCAGGCGCACGGCACTAGCGTCGATGCGCAGAGCAGCTACGGGAAGGGACGCGAGCGCATGGCTCACACACACCGGGGGCGCGATCACGGAAGCGCCTTCCGACGATCGCGCAAACCGAGCGAGCGCGTGTGCGGCGCCGAGTGTATCGGCACACGCAGCCCGCACGGTAAGACCTAGACGCGAAAAGCGATCAACGAGATCGGTGAGTAGCGCCCGCTCGGCGACTTGGTCGTCCGCTTGGGACAGATCTATACCCGACTCGCTCGAACCAAGCTTCGGCGCGTAGAGATGTGCGACACCAGTGATGTCGATCCAGAGCCCGTCCTCGCCATCGACGTTGCGAGCTGGCCCATAGCGACCGCACCAACGCGCGAGACGTACGAGATCCTCGTGATCTCCTACCAGCTCGGCAGGCCGCGTGATCAGATCCGGCAGGGCCGCCCGCGTATCCGCGAGCCCGGCGCCGACCCGCACACCGAGCGCACGCGCCGCCTCGTTCGCGGCGGTGATCTCCAGCCCATGCGTGCTGTGGACGACAAGTGCCAACGGCCGGTCCGCCGGCACGTCCTCAGGCCCGAGATGCCGCCGCAGACGCTCGATCGGCCATGCTGGCAGCCACACGGAAACGATACGCGTCATGACTACTCCACTCCACAACAGAGGATGGCGAGACAGCGCCGACGGCCTTACCGCGGCAGCGTTCGAGCGTGAGCTTGAAGCGCGGGTCGCCCGGCGCTTCCGGATCGAAGGGATGCGGCGCACTCGGGGCGGCGGCGATGCGCCAGCGCGTGGAGGTCGCGGCCGTGGCAGCAGAACGGGCTGCGGTCACCATCAGGGCTGGCGTGCGATGAGCGGCAGCGGCAAGCGCGAGACGCCGCGCCGGTGTCAGGGCAACCGCGTCGAGGCAGCCGATGACGATAGCCGCCGAAGATGACGCGAGGCTCTCTTCCATCGCCCAGAGGGTCTCGGCCGGCGTCGCTGTCTCGACCAGCAAGAGCCGCGCAGGATCGAGGCCGAGATGCGCGAGGCCAGGGCCATAGAGCCCGCCACTCTCGCGAGCGAACCTCTGAGGCCAGCACCACACCACGAGGCCGGGCGGCTTAGCCTTCGGTACAGCGGATGACGCAGGGGATGACCGGTTGTCTGCGCGGTCCATACCAAGACGGCGGCTGGCGAGCAGAAGAGCAAAGACAAGAGCAGCCGGGGTATCGGCGTAGCCCTCAGGCTTGATCTCGCCGAGGCTCGCGACATCGAGCTGACAGCCGGGGAGCCAGCCATCCACCTCCGGGGCGCCAAGGGTCCAGCCGGACTGCGCCGACAAGTCGACAGAATTCACGGCTCCCGGCGTGCGGCCGAAGCTTTGGCGCCGCTCGAGCGTCGCGAGCAAGGTCCTGAGCCGCTCGATTCGCGCCTGGCTGGGATGGGGGGCTGGCGGCGGTGCGAAAAAGGGGGCAACCGCACCGCCGCCAGGGGGACACATACGCTTACTCGTACGCTTACTGGCACTTATACTCGCACTATCGCTATCGTCCGTATTGCTACGAACCACGAAGATCCGCTTGGCCAAGGGCTGGGGTGAGAGGGGGTCTCGGGGCACCTTGTCCAAGGGGTACGCTCTTCGAAACTGCGCATGGTCACCTTCACGCGAGCCAGCCCGTTCTTCGCGGACCCACCCGAGTTCTTTGTTTGTTCTAAAGCTGACCGCCTTTTCTGTCAATGAAAAATGAGAACGAAAAGGGATCAAGACGAGCCGCCAGTCTCCCGAAACGAGACTTTCCCCAGGCCGGCCACAGGTTTCCAACATCGCGCGGATCATGGAGCCGCGAGAGCCCCACAGAGCTCATCAGCGCACAAACGATCTATGTGTATTTAGGCATCACTACCTAGCTACGTGACGAGAATCCCACACTTTCCTCGAAATACGCCCATTCTCGCCTTCGTGATGACCAGATTGGCCTCCGCGCGATTGCATCTGCTTCGAAGCATCGCCAGTATCACCGTCACACTCAGATTGTTCGAGCAGCCACGCTTTCCCGGCGCCGGCAACGCGCAAGAAAGCCGAAACTGCACGAGCAATCGACGGACGGCGGGACGTCCGAAAGCTCTGGCGGGGGACCCTGCAACAACACGGCTAGATGGTGCGTTGTGAGAACGCCTGCGCGACTACGGACGGCTGCAAAGCCGGACAACGCGTAACGGTCCGTTCAACATAACGGGGCACCATAAAAGTTGAGAAACCTGCGCCCGCTGCGGGGAAGGAATATTGCGTGCCGAGGCTCGCCCCTCGCGCATGAGAAAATGAGCTAGAGGCCCGCGCCCTCATGCGGGGGCAACAAGAACGACGACCGGAGAAGAAAATGATCGGCCACGCTTTCCCCCGCACACTGCTCGCGAGTGCTGCCTTGGCCTTCGCGGCCCTCGCGCCGATGACACCGACTCCTGCCGCGGCGCAGGGTCTGAGCTGGCTCTGGGGCGGCAGCAGCCAGCAGGTCGGCGGCAGCGGCAAGGAAGTCGTGCGCTTCGGCGTGCAGCATCGGCCCGGCCAGATCATCGTGAGCTTCAGCGATCGGAAGCTTTATCTGGTCACCAAGCCCGGCGAAGCGATCAGCTATCCGATCGCGGTTCCGCGTGAGCAGAGCCGCTGGCAGGGGACGCTGCAGGTGGCCTCGAAGCGCGTCGATCCGCCATGGACGCCGACCGCGGAAATGCTCCGTGAGAACCCCAAGCTGCCGCGGCACGTGCCCGGCGGCGACCCGATGAATCCGATGGGAGCCCGCGCCCTCTATCTTGGCGCCACCATGTATCGCATCCATGGCACGGACGCGCCGTGGTCGATCGGTCAGGCGGTCTCCAAGGGCTGCATCCGCATGTACAATAAGGACGTGATCGACCTCTACGATCGCGTGCCTGTCGGCACACGCGTCGCCGTGTCCTGGAACCGCTACACGACATCGGAGCCGACGACGGCTTCGTGGGGCGGCAGTGGTGGTGTCGTGAACCGCACGAGCTCGCGCGAGATGACAGGCCCCTCGACTGGTTTCGTTTTCCCCTGGGACGACGAGCCCGCTCCGCGGCAGCGCCCCGAGCGTGCGGAGCCGACCAAGCAGCGTGCCCAGCAGAAGCGCCCGGTCCGCAGCGGCAACGTCAATCCCGCTCCGAAGAAGCAGGAGCAGACGACGCCAGTCAGCAGCAATACTGCGGCGCCGGAAGAAGACGCCTCCGTCAACTGATCAATCGCCTCCACGGCAAAATATCGTGAATACGGCGCGGCCTGCCCCCTCGGCAGGCCGTAGCATTTTCTGCCCGTACGAGCGCTAGGATGCACTGCGGCAATGATGAGCAAGCAAGCGTCTCTGGAGCAACGCCTCCACCCCGACAATGTGGCCCCAGCGCGCCACCGAAACATGCGACATTCCAAGCTGGTTACGTAGCTAAGACATTCAATTTGCAAGTCCTTGAAGCTGCAGTTAGGACCGATCTGTCAAGCATTCGTGACTCGCAATTGAAGTAACAACAAGCGATATCCTGCTACATGTCGATACAGTTTCCAGGCCACGAGCCATCGCGCTTTCAGCAGGCAGCACCTCAGCTCTGGCCGCGTGCATCGCATGATGGGCTTTTCACGTCGCCTGAAGCCCCTGGCCCGACCGGACGGAGCTGAAATGCGCGCGCTGACTGCATGGCCGACGTACGTCGCATTGGCATTGGCCGGTGCGATGCTGGCAGGACCGGCCGCGGCAGTGAGCCCTGAAAAGGTCGAAAATCCGCCGAGTGCGTCGCAGACTCCGGTAACCGTCATCGAGCTCTTTACCAGCCAGGGCTGCTCCTCCTGCCCGCAGGCGGATGCCCTTCTCAAGACCTTTGCCGAGCGACCCGATACCGTCGCGCTGACGTTTCCAGTCGACTACTGGGATTATCTCGGCTGGAAGGACACTCTCGCCAGTCCCAAGTTCAGCGCCCGCCAGCGCGCCTACGCCACGGCCCGCGGCGATGGACGAGTCTACACGCCGCAAGTCGTGGTCAACGGACTCAAGCACGTCCTCGGCTCCAGCGAGGCGGACATCGACAAGGCGATTGCCATAACGACGCCGAAAATCGATCCCACGCGGGTTGGCGTCCGCGTGCGCAGCGCAAAAGAGCACATCATCATCGATCTCGAAGCCGCCCGCGAGCCCGCCAAGGCCGGCGAGGCGACGATCTGGCTCGCTCTGATCCGCCACGAGGTCGAGGTCAAGATCAAGCGCGGGGAAAACGTCGGCAAGATCGGCGTCTACCATAACGTCGTGCGCGAGTGGATGCCCGTGGGCATATGGAACGGCACGGCCGCGACCATCAAGATCGCCCATCATGCGGTGAAGCAATCGGGTGCGGACGGCTGTGCGATCGTCCTACAACGCGGTGACGCCGGCGCCATCGTCGGTGCCGCGCTTCTCAAGGAATGGTAACGCACCCCTAGCACGCACGTTGCGGCTGTTGCGGCGATGCATGGCTGGCAACGCCGGCCAAGAGTTGCGTTGCGCCCCGGCCCCGGCTCGCACTATTTTCCGACCATGTCGAACGCACCCGCCCGTTCCCTCTCGATTGCGCTTGCGCAGCTCAACCCCGTTCTCGGCGATATCGCCGGTAACCTGGCGAAGCTTCGCCGCGTGCGCGCCGACGCTGCCGGCAAGGGTGCGGACCTCCTGGTGCTGCCGGAGCTGTACGTGTGCGGCTACCCGCCCGAGGATCTCGTGCGCAAGCCGGCTTTCGCTGCCGCGTGCCGCGCCGCTGTCGAGCAGCTCGCCGCCGATCTCGGACCCGGTCCTGCCGTGCTCGTTGGCACCGTCTGGCCCGAGGACGGCAAAGTGTACAACGCCGTGGCCCTGCTCGACGAAGGCAAGGTTGCGGCCGTCCGCCTGAAGGTGGATCTCCCGAACTACGGCGTGTTCGACGAGAAGCGCGTTTTCGATCCGGGTCCGCTGCCAGGACCGATCAACTTTCGCGGCGTCAAGATCGGCGTGCCCATCTGCGAGGACATCTGGACTGACGAGGTCACGGAATGCCTCGCCGAGTGCGGCGCCGAGCTGCTCATCGTGCCTAACGGCTCGCCCTTCGACTGGAAGAAGAGCGACGTCCGCATGAATATCGCGGTGGCGCGCGTCACCGAGACCGGACTGCCGCTTGCCTATCTCAATCAGATCGGCGGTCAGGACGAGCTCGTCTTCGACGGCGCGTCCTTCGTCCTCAATGCCGATGCGAGCCTCGCGGTCCAGCTTCCCGACTGGGAGGAAGCCCTCGTCGTCACGCACTGGGAGCGGACGGAGAGTGGCTGGCATTGCAAGAGCGGCCCCCGCGCGCGCCTCGAGGAAGATGATGCGGCGGGCTACCACGCCTCGGTGTTGGGCTTGCGCGACTACGTCGACAAGAACCGCTTCCCGAGCGTGGTGCTCGGTCTTTCCGGCGGCATCGACAGTGCGCTCGTTGCGGCCATGGCGACTGACGCCTTCGGCGCCGATCGCGTGCACTGCGTGATGCTGCCCTATCGCTATACGTCGAGTGACAGCCTCACGGACGCGGCGGCGTGCGCGAAAGCGCTCGGCGTACGCTACGACACGGTGCCGATCGCGCCGGCCGTCGACGGTTTCTACCAGATGCTCGCGCCCATCTTCGGCAATCGCGCGCCGGACACGACGGAGGAGAACATCCAGAGC
>JAEZAW010000314.1 GCA_023430315.1 Pseudomonadota bacterium
ACCAACTGAGCTACCTGGGCGTAACGCGGCAGCTCGAAGCCCCACGCAAGCCGCGACCTTATAGGTGCTGAGCAGGGCGCTGTCCAGCACTCCGAGGCTACTTCGCCAGCACCGCCACCTTGACCGTTTGTGCGGCCCCCGAAGCGGCCCCGGCGCCGTCCACGACCACCACGTCAAAGCTCGCCCAGCGGCCCTCCGAGCCATCGTGCACGAACTCGACGCGTGCAGCATCGATGTCCGCCTGCTTGAAAGACGTCACGGCATCGCGCGGCGCATCAGTGAGGGCAACCCAACCGCCCGTCGGGTTTGACACCGTGAATGTGAGGGCGTCGGCGCTGTGGTCGGGGTCGACCGCCATGAGATCCATCACCGTCACTGTCACGGATTTCCCGCGCGCGACGACAAGCTCCAGATCGCCCGCAATTTCGGGGGGAATATTGCGCAGTTCCGCCGAGAGATCGCCGCCGGCCTCGAGCGCGAGGCTACCGTAGCGGATGTCACCCTCGACGACGCCGGTGCTGGTGATCCGGATCAGCCGCTTGACGACTGCCTCGCCCTGAAGCGTGCCATGGACTTCAGCCGTATCGGCCTTGAGCTTGCCGGCGAGCCGGCCGCCTTCGTGGACGCGCAGCTCCTGCGCGGCGACGTTGCCTTCCACGTAGCCGTATACGTCGATGACGCCGGCATTGAGAATAGTACCCTTGATGATGGTGTCGCCCTGAATGAGGGCTTCACGGCGTTTCTCAGCCACGGCCTGCTCCCCTGTTTCCCCACGCAACATACGCCGGACAGGGGCGCCGCCCCGCCTGCCCGCAGTACAATGACAATGCTAGCCGGCGCGGGTGGCAGAAGCGAGGCACCCATTCTGGGTACGGTCGCTGCTGTATGAGGCGCCTGACGTTGGCCCGGGTCCGTTAGCCGGGGGTGCTGCGGTCCGGAATGTCGATTTCGAACACGGCGCCCTGATCGGCGGAGCTTTCGACCAGGCGGAGATCACCCCCGTGGGCCACGACGAGCTCGCGTGCGATGGTGAGGCCGAGACCCGTCCCGCCCTTGCGGGCAGAGCCCTGGAAGGCCTGGAAGAGATGGGCGCGAGCCCGCTCAGGAACGCCCGGTCCAGTGTCGCTAAGGCGGATATGCGTCGTGCCGACGCCGCGGCGTGCCGCAATGGTGATCGTGCCCTGGCTGCGCTGCGCCTCGATGGCCTGCAGTGAATTGCGGACGAGGTTCGACAGGACCCGATAGAGCTGGTCACGGTCGGCATCGACGATCAGATCGTCGTCGACGGCAACGGCAAGCACGACGCGCGTCGAAGGCGAGAGCCCGAGACCGTCACCGACCTCCTCCGCAAGCGAGCGCAGTGGAATGAGCTCGCGGCGCGGCGCCGGCTCCTCGGCGCGGCCGAAGCGGAGCGTGTCATTGCAGAAGGCGATCGCGCGGTCGAGTGACGCGATGAGCTTCGGCGCGAAGCTCTGCACGGTCGGATCCGGGCTCGACACGAGGCGGTCGGACAGGAGCTGCGTGTTGGCGAGCAGGTTGCGCAGATCGTGATTGATCTTGCTCACGGCGAGGCCGAGGGCGGCGAGGCGGCTCCTCTGATTGAGCAGATGGTGCAACTCGGACTGCATGTGCGCGAGTTCACGCTCCGCCGTGCCGATCTCGTCTTTGCGCTCGGACGGCGAGATGATGCGGCTCGCGTCCTCGGGGCGCTCGCTGAAGCGCAGCATGTTCGAGGCCAGTCGCAGCATCGGGCGCACGAGCAGGGAGTTCAGCGCGAAGTAGACAAGCGCCGCCGTGAAGACGGAGATAATGACGGAAAGCACGAGGATATTCAGGCCGAACTTGAGCATGGCCTTCCTGAGCGGCGCCTCTGGCAAGACTACCTCGATGAGCACGCCGGCGTCCTCGTGCGGCAACCCGACGACGCGCAGCGTGCGATCGCCGTTCGAAAAGAGCACCGCGAGCGCATCCCATATCTGCCTCATGCGCCGGCTGATTGGGGAGATCATTTCGTCGGGGCTCGGCGGCGACAGGTCATACGTCGCATCGATCGCCGGCATGGGGTCGGCGGCAAGAATGAGCTGGCGCTGGTCATTGCGCTTGAGCGCGACGGCGCGTACCTGCGCAATGCGAAGGAGTTCGTCGCGCAGGCCTTGGGGTACGGCACCCTGCGGCGACGCCTCAGCAGCAAGCGAGGCGAGCTGCGCGGAGCGGAGGCGATCCGTCAGCCAGTTGACGCGATAATTCGCGACCGACGGCACGAAGATCAGGACTTCGGCCAGCATCACGAAGAGGATCGTGAGGAGGAGCAGCTTGCCGGGCAGACCAATCTTACGCAGGCCGCCTCCGACGCGTGCGGCGGCAGCACGGAGCCTGCCAGGCGCCGCGACGTCGATTTCCGCCGGTTGCTCGACCTTCAGGTCCAAAATCTCGCGTCCCTTCTCGCAGGCTTATTGCTGGCCCGCAGTGCCGCACGCCGGCACGCTAGCCAAGTCGGCCTGCGCTGGTCGCTCGAACGAGCCGGCGCGATTAGCGCCCACCTCGGGTGTTATCGTACGCCGTGATCGCCCACGGCCGAGCGGCCTGCGAAGCCGCACCGCCGCGGTTTCCAGGTCCGAATTCCCTCCTTCGTAGGCAGGAAATCCCGGGACATTCTACCCGAGCTTGCGCAAGAGCCCAACAGCCTTTCGCACCAGGGGCTTACCGGCCGAAAGCGCATAGGTGCCCATGGCTGCCCGCTTGCTGATCTCTCCGAGCGTCGGATAGGGGGCAATCCACTGGGTCATAGCCGCAATTTTGAGCCCCTGAGAGATGGCCAGCGACCAGATCTGGATGAGCTCGCCAGCCTCGCAGCCAACGATGCCCGCACCGAGAATCCGGCCCTTGCGGTCTGTCACGACCTTGACGAAGCCTTCGGTCGCGCGCTCGGCCTGGGCGCGGTCGTTCTCGTGGTAGGGCCAGCGGTAGACCTGGATGGCGCCGTGCTTCTGGCGTGCCTGATCCTCGGTCAGTCCGACCTGGGCGAGCTCAGGATCGGTGAATGTGACCCAGGGGATGAGCTCGCTCTGCACCTTGGCGGGTAGTCTGAACAGCGCACGGCGGAAGACGATACCGGCGTGATAGTTGGCCACGTGCGTGAACTGCTGGCCACCGCCGATGACATCGCCGATGGCGAAGACCCTCCGGTTCGAGGTGACGAGGCCGTCGCTGACCATGATGCCGCGGTTGTCATATTTGATGCCGGCGGCCTCCAGGTTGAGGCCGTGGACATTGGGCTTGCGACCGGCGGCAATGAGGAGGTGCGTGCCCTCGACCACTTCGGAGCCCTCGGACGTCGCGATCGTCACCTGGACGGCGCCCGGCCACCCCGAAACCTGCTCGACCCGCGCACCCTCGCGAACGACCATCCCCTCGGCGCGCACGTGCTTGAGCACGACGTCCGACAGCTCCGGATCATCACGGCCGAGCGCCTTGAGGCCTTCGAGCACCGTAACCTTCGCGCCGAGGCGGAGGTAGGCTTGCGCCATCTCCATGCCGACGGAGCCGCCACCAATGACCACGAGATGACCAATCGGCTGGCGAAGATCGAACAACGTCTCATTCGTCAGGTACGGGACCTTGTCGAGGCCGGGGATCGGCGGCACGGCTGGCGATGAGCCGGTTGCGATTACGAAGCGCCAGGCCTTGATGAGCGTGTCGCCGGCCTCGACAGTATGCTTGTCGCGGAAGCGCGCCGGCGCCTGGATGACCTCGACGCCCATGCCCGTGAAGCGCTCGATGGAGTCGTTGCGTGCAATGCCGGCAATGACGGATTTGATGTGATCGTTGAGAGCTGCGGCATCGATCTCGGGCTCGACGGGCCGAATGCCGAACTTGCTGGCGGTCCGCATTTCATGCGCGCGACGCGCCGCCGCTATGATCGATTTGGAGGGGACACAGCCCGTATTGAGGCAGTCGCCGCCCATGAGCCCCTTCTCGATGAGGACGACCTTCATGCCGAGCAGCACGGTCGACGCTGCAACCGAGAGCCCGCCCGAACCGGCGCCAATAATGCAGATATCCGCGTTGATCGTGCCGCCCTGGCCAAGTGCGCGTGTACTCTCACCCGCTTCTGCATTAGGCCGCTGCATCCCGTGCCCTCCACTTCTTCAGCACCACCGGGATCAGCGCCACGATGCCGAGCAGCACGAAGGCCAGGATCAGCTCCTTGGTCAAAAGGGCGCTGGTATCGATCCTGTACGGGCACGCCACGTCCGGATTGACCGGCTGGGTGGCGAGGCACGCGTGATGGCTGCGGTTCTGCGCCTTGATCACGCTGCCGAGCCCCGCCCCGGCAACCGTGATCGCGGTGGTGCCGGGAATGATACCGAGAAATGTGCCGAGCACATAGGTGCGTAACGGCACACCGAGCACGGCGGCAGCCAGATTGACGACGACAAAGGGAAAGGCTGGGACGAGGCGAAGGAACAACAAGTAGCTCAGCGCATTCTCGGAGAAACCCTCACGCAGGCGCGCGAGCCACGGTCCGACGCGTGAGGCCATCACCGTGCCGAGCGAGGAGCGGGCCACCAGGAAGATGATCGTCGCACCAATGGTCGCCGCAAGTACGGTCACGGGCGTTGCGATCTTCGAGCCGAACAGCAGGCCGCCGGCAAGCGTCAGTGCCAGTGCGCACGGCAAGGAGAGCGCGACCACGGCGACGTAAGCGACGAAATAGAGCGCAATGGCAACAGGAAGATGCGTGGCGATGAAGCTGTGCAGTAGTTGATAGTTGAGTCCTATCGACTTGATCGTCAGGAGATCATGCCAGCCCATGGCGAACACGACGCAGCCGATCGCGACGAGCGTCGCCAATGGCAGCCAATTACATGAGCCCTGCCTGGATGTCGCGCTACAGGCGCGCACCCCGCTGGGCTCTTCCTGCTTTTGCTGCGGGCCTGACATTTCGGTTGCTCTGCTGCGCGGCGGCAGTTCTTCTTGTGGCATTCCTGCGCCGCCTGCCGAAGCGCGAATTCCAACTCATCCAAAGCTTGGGCATGGTTCAGCGACCTTAACGCGACGCACTACCATCTCCGCGCCGGCCGCAAGGTCCCCAAGATAGGACTGGGGGTCTCTATTGGACAGCGGTGGTCAAGCACACGTGAACGCACGTCAGGCGATGTGAACGCCGGAACCAGGCCCGAACCGCTGGTAACTAGCTTGCGGCGTGCGCGAGCGTTGCCGCTACCGCGCTGCGCCATCCCGCGTAGCGGCGTGTGCGCTCATCGGCCGCCATTGCAGGCAGGAAACTACGATCGAGCTGCCAGGACTTCTGGAAGCCCTCGCGATCAGGCAGTACGCCCGCCTTGTGCCCGGCGAGCCAGGCGGCGCCGAGCGCGGTCGTCTCCAGCATGGTCGGACGATCGACGCGGGCGGCGAGCACATCGGCGAGGAACTGCATCGTCCAGTCGCTCGCGACCATGCCGCCGTCGACGCGTAGGACCACGTCGGCGCACGCCGGCCAGTCACCGCGCATGGCTTCGAGCAGATCGCGCGTCTGGTAGCAGACGGACTCGAGCGCAGCGCGGGCCAACTCGGCGGGGCCTGTTGCACGCGTGAGGCCGAAAAGTGCGCCGCGCGCGCGCGGCTCCCAGTGTGGTGCACCGAGGCCGACGAAACCCGGCACCATGTACACATCCTGCTCGGTATCGGCGGCGGCAGCGAGCGGTCCCGTCTCGGCGGCAGACTTAAGCACCTTGAGACCGTCGCGCAGCCACTGTACGGCAGCGCCGGCAACGAAGATCGAGCCTTCGAGCGCGTACGCCGTCTCGCCGTCGAGGCGGAAGCCGATCGTCGAGAGCAGGCGGTTCTTCGAGCGCACCAGCTCGGCACCGGTATTGAGCACGGCGAAGCAGCCCGTGCCGTACGTCGACTTCATCATGCCGGGTGTGAAGCAGCCCTGGCCGATCAGCGCCGACTGCTGGTCACCGGCCACGCCGCGGATCTGGACCGCGGCACCGAGCAGGGCAGAATCCGTTGTGCCGAAGTCGGCAGCGCAATCGCGCACTTCGGGAAGCATGGCGGCCGGCACGCGGAAGATGCGACAGAGATCATCGTCCCAGCGATGCCGACGGATGTCGAAGAGCGAGGTGCGCGAAGCATTCGTCGCATCCGTGAGATGGGATTTGCCGCCTGTCAGCCGCCAGATGAGGAAGCTGTCGACCGTCCCGGCAAGGAGGTGGCCGGCTTCGGCAGCTGCGCGCGCGCCGTCGACGTTATCGAGCAGCCAGGCGATCTTGGTCGCGGAGAAGTATGGATCGAGCACGAGGCCTGTGCGCTCGCTGACCATGGCCTCGACGCCCTCGGTCTTGATGCGCGCGCAGATGTCCGCCGTACGTCGGTCCTGCCAGACGATCGCCTTATGGATGGGCTTCCCCGTGCGGCGATCCCAGACGATCGTCGTCTCGCGCTGATTGGTGATGCCGATGGCCGCAACGCGTGCCGCGGTGACGTCGGCCTTCTTCAACGCCGTGCGCGCGGTTTCGATCGTGCCGCGCCAGATATCCTCGGCGTCGTGCTCGACCCACCCCGAGGCCGGATAGTGCTGGGGCAGCTCCTCCTGCCCGAGGCCGATGACCTTCAACGCGCGGTCGAATAGTAGTGCGCGGCTGGAGGTCGTGCCCTGATCGAGGGCGAGGATGGTCTCGGTCATGGATGATCTCCGCTTGATCACCGCGGCCGCGGGATGTTTCGTCGCGAGCTTTTCCGGCCGCCAAAGAAAAACCGCAGCCGGCACAGTGCGGCTGCGGTCCCAAATCTTCAAGCCTCTCGGCGCTGCCCGGCCTCAGGTTCCGGCCGGCTCCTTGGCCGAGGACAGCGCTGCCGGCAGGGCCGGTACGCCGACCTCGCGGTCGCGACGGCGCGGCTGCGGCGGCTGGTAGGCCCGGCGGGCGTGATGCTCGCAGTAGGGAAGGCCGGTCACCTTGTTGCGGCCGCAGAAGTGGAAGTCGGCCAGCTGGGGGTCGCCGATCGGCCACCGGCACATGCCTTCAGTGAGCTGCTGGAGCGTCTTGCGCTCGCCGAGCGGGATCTCGATTTCCTCGACAGCAGGGACCGAGCCCTGCGAGAGATCAGCCTCCAGCATCTGACGGAAGGCGGTATTGCCCACGTTTGTCGGTCGCTGGCGCTGCTGTACGGCGCGGCGCGGCTGCGCCTGACGCATGCGCAAGCGGCTGCTGCTTGTGCGGTTGCTCGAGGCCCGTGTGGCGAGCCCGAGGCGGTGCACCTTTCCGATGACCGCATTGCGGGTCACTTCGCCGAGTTGGGCGGCGATCTGGCTTGCGCTCAGCCCGTCTGCCCAAAGCTTCTTGAGCTGCTCGACCCTCTCATCGTTCCAGACCATAATTGTCATCTCTCCTGCGCAGAATCGCAGCAAGGTGCCGTCGTGCAGGCACGCGATGCCACATCGGCCCTGGCGGACTCCGGGCGGCAAGCGGACGCAAATGCGTACGGCGCCACGGAAAACGCCTGGGCGGTTACGAACTCGGGAACTTGGGAAACGCTATACGGCGACGCCCGCCTGACTCTGGGAACTCGGGCATCCACGCTACTGACGGCCGCCGTGATACGAGGGCGCTCCGTCCGGCTAAGGGGTTGGCTGCATTCCTGCCCAACATCTCGTGCCGATCGAGAGGAAAGGTACAACAGCTATGGCGGCGCCCTCAAGCGCGCTGGGGCGGCACGATGGCTATTGACAACAGTGCGTGACCCGTCCGCCACAAATCGAATCACGTTCTCTGTATGTGCGCGGAAAACTCTAATGTTTACCGATGGGAGGCGTTGTCGCCTCTGCAACTAGTGACTTGCTCTCACGCAGCGTCGGCGGGCCGCAGAACCTTACGAAACGTTTAGCAGTCGTTTCTTGACAGTGCCAAAAAGAGCGCCTAACTCCGCAGCAAACTCAATGAGACCGCTGCTGGGCTGCCGCACACTCGGTCGCGAGTGCGCGCTGTTCGAGAATTGCGGCGCCATGGAGGGAGTTGAATGGCAGTACTTGTCGAGGCCGACCGACTGAGAAAGTCGTTCGGGCCGATCCTGGCAGTCGAGGATATCTCGCTCAAGGTCGAAAAAGGTGAGGTGCTCGGCTTTCTCGGGCCCAATGGTGCCGGCAAGTCCACCACCATGAAGATGCTGACCGGCTTTCTCGAGCCGGACGCGGGCCGGGCGCGCATCTGCGGGATCAGCGTTGCCGACCGCCCTAAGGAAGCCAAGTCCAAGCTCGGCTATCTCCCCGAAGGCGCGCCGGCCTATGGCGACATGACGGCCCGCTCGTTCCTGAACTTCATTGCCGAGATACGCGGCTTCGACGGTGCGAACAAGTTCGCGCATGTCGATATCGCCCTCGCGCGTACCGGGCTCGAGAGCGTCGCGACGCAGCGCATCGAGACGCTCTCCAAGGGCTACAAGCGCCGCGTCGGTCTGGCCCAGGCCATCCTTCATAATCCTGAAGTCCTGATCATGGACGAGCCGACCGACGGCCTCGACCCCAATCAGAAGCATCATGTGCGCGAGCTGATTACCGAGATGGCCAAGGACAAGGCCATTATCGTGTCGACGCACATTCTCGAAGAGGTGGAAGCGGTCTGCACGCGCGCGGTCGTCATCGATCGCGGCCGCATTGTCGCCGACGGCACGGCCGAGGCCCTGCAGCGGCGGATGCCCTATCACAATGCCGTTGCGATCCGGATCGCCACCAGCGAGGCTGATCGCGTGGCAGGTGCCCTTGCGGTGCTCGCCGGCGTCGCCACAGTCGAGCGCGCACCTGCTGCGAACGGCCATATTCGCCTGCGCGCATTGCCCAAACCCGGCGCGAGTATCGCAGCCGATGTCGGCGCGCTTCTGCGCGACCAGTCGATCGCCGTCGAAGAGCTGATCGTCGAGCGCGGCAAGCTCGATGATGTCTTCCGCGAGATCACGACGAGCAGCGAGGGCGGCCGTCATGCGTAATATCTGGATCATCACCAAGCGCGAGCTCGGCGCCTACTTCGGCACGCCGCTCGCCTACGTCTTCGTCGTCATCTTCGTCGCGCTGACCGGCGCCTTCGCCTTCTTCATCGGCAACTTCTTCGAGCGCGGACAGGCCGATCTCCAGCCGTTCTTCAACTATCACCCGTGGCTCTATCTGCTGCTCGTGCCGGCGATCGCCATGCGATTGTGGGCCGAGGAGCGCAAGTCCGGCACCATCGAGCTGCTGATGACGCTGCCGATTTCCACCGGCGAAGCCATCGTCGGCAAGTTCCTCGCCGCCTGGATCTTCATCGGCATCGCGCTCGCGCTGACCTTCCCGATGTGGATCACCGTGAACGTTCTCGGCAATCCCGACAACGGCGTGATCCTCGCGAGCTACATTGGCAGCTTCCTGATGGCGGGTGCCTTCCTCGCGATCGGCTCGTGCGTATCGGCGCTCACCAAGAACCAGGTCATCGCCTTCATTGTCGCAGCAACGATCTGCTTCCTCATGGTGATGAGCGGGCTCGAACTGGTCCTCGGCTTCTTCCGGAGCTGGGCGCCGTCGTTCATCGTCGATGCCATTGCCTCGATGAGCTTCCTCAATCACTTCGAGCTGATCAGCCGCGGCGTCATCACGCTGCCGAGCCTGTTCTTCTACTTCTCCATCATTGCCCTCTTCCTGTTCGCGAACGTCATCGTCGTCGAACAGCGCAAAGCTGCCTGAGGGAGCGCGCACAATGGCCATTCAATCACCCAAGCCCTCCGCCTTCGCTTCTGCCATGCAGAAGATCTCGGGCCAGCTCCTGCTCGCGCCCGGTGAGGTTGTGCGCTGGGCGGCGCGCCTCGATCGCGCAACACTTGCTTGGGGGGCGCTGGCGCTTGCCGTCCTGCTCACGCTCTCCGCGAACCTGATCTTCAGCGCCATCGCGAAGAACGCGAAGGCCGATCTCACGGCCGAGCGTCTCTACACGATCTCGGACGGCACCAAGCGTGTGCTCCAGCGCATCGACGAGCCGATCAACGTCCGCCTCTATTACTCGCGCAAGCTCGGCGAAGTCGCGCCGCTCTTTGGCAAGCACTTCGAGCGCGTGAAGGCGCTCCTCGAGCAGTATCGCGACCTCTCGGGCGGTAAGGTCCAGCTCACCGTCATCGAGCCCGAGCCGTTCTCTGACGCCGAGGATCGGGCGGTCGCCGGCGGTCTTCGCGGTGTTCGTCTCAACCAGGATGGCGAGACCGGCTACTTTGGGCTTGTCGCCTCCAACACGACGGACAACGACGCGGCCGTCGAGTTTTTCGCGCCGGATCGCGAGCGCTTCCTCGAATACGATCTCATCAAGCTCATCAACGGCCTCGCCAACCCCAAGAAGCGCGTCGTCGGGCTCATGGCCAGCATTCCCGTCGATGGCGGTGCCATGACCCCGATGCAGCCCATGCGCCAGCCGGCACCGCCGTGGACGGTCATGGAGCAGATCCGCGAATTCTTCGAGGTTCGTCCGCTCGAGCAGACGGTCACGGAAATTCCGGGCGACATCGACGTCCTGATGCTCGCGCAGCCGACCAATCTCAGCAAGGAAGCCGTCTACGCCATCGACCAATATGTGCTGCGTGGCGGCCGCGTGCTCGCGCTCATCGATCCGGTCTCGGAGACCACACCGCCAACGGCGCAGATGGGTATGCCCATGCCGCCGATGCCGCCGGCTGGCGACATCCTCGACCTGCTGAAGGCGTGGGGCGTCTCGATCGACACCGAGAAGCTGGCCGGCGACCCGAGTATGGCGCGGCGCGTGCAGTTCGGCGGCGGGCCGGGCGGTCGTCCCGTCGTGACTGACTATCTGGCCTGGCTCCAGGTGGACCAGCAGCACATCAATCAGGCCGATCCGCTGGCGGCTGGCATCGAGCGCCTCAATCTCGCCTCGGCGGGTTTCATCACCAAGGTCGATGGCGCGACGACCAACGTGCAGCCGATCATCCAAACCTCGCCGGGTGCCGGCGAGATGGGCGCCATGAGCCTGCGCATGATGCCGGACCCGCTGGCGCTCACGCGTGAGTTCAAGAGTGGTGGCAAGCCACTGATACTCGCGGCGCGCATCACGGGTGAGGCCAAGTCCGCCTATCCGGATGGCCGTCCGAAGCCGGCAGAAGCGGCGAAGGCCGATGGCAAGCCCGAAGCCGCAGCTCAGAAGGACAAGCCGGTCGAGGCTGCCAAGGCCGAGACCGTCGTCCCGCATTTCGCGAGCGGGCCTGTGAACGTCATCGTCGTTGCCGACAGCGACTTCCTGCATGACCAGTTCTGGGTCACCATCCAGGAGATGCTCGGCCAGCGTCTCGCGATGCCGCAGGCACACAACGCGGCGTTTGTCATCAATGCGCTCGAGAACCTCTCCGGCGGCGAAGCGCTCGCCGCACTGCGCGGGCGCGGCGTCAACGACCGGCCCTTCGAGCGGGTGTCCAATCTCCGGCGCGAGGCGGAGAAGCGCTATCGCGAGAAGGAGCAGGCGCTCAACGCCAAGCTCAAGGACCTGCAGGGCAAGCTGCAGCAGATGGAGACGAAGAGCGGCGAGGGTGGCCAGATCCTGCTCTCCGACAAGGACCGCCAGACCATCGATCGCTTCCGCGGTGAGATGATCGAGGTGCGGCGTGAATTGCGCGGCGTGCAGGCGGATCTCAGGCGCGACATCGATCGGCTCGATGGCTGGCTCAAGTTCTTCAACATCGCGGCCGTGCCGCTGCTGATCGGTTTCGGCGGGATCGCGGTCGGGCTGTCGCGCCGGCGTCGTCAGGCGCCGGGCAGGGAGCGGAAGGGTTGAGGACATGATCAAGCCGCAGCATTTCGTGATCCTCGGCGCGACCACGATCGTCTCGCTCGTCCTCGCCGCCGTGATTCATGCATCCTCGACGCAGCGGGCACCCGGAACGGCGGACGGTCGCCCCATGCTCCCGGAGCTGCGCCGTCAAGCGAACGGGCTCGCGGGCATCGAGCTTGCAAAGCGCGGCCAGACGCTCACCCTCGTGCGCAATGGCGAACAGTGGAGCCTCAAGGAGCGGGCGGGATATCCCGTGCTGGGCGATAAGGTCCGCGCGCTCCTCGTGCAGCTGACCAACGCCGAGCTCACCGAGCCAAAGACGGCTGCGAAGGACCGCTGGGCTCTGCTCGATCTCGAGGATCCCGCGGGCAAGGACGCCAAGTCCGGTCTCGTGCGCCTGCTCGATGCGGGCGGCAAGCCCATGGCCGAGATGGTCATCGGCAAGGCACGGCCGAGTGCCTTCGGCGCCGGCCGCAATGGCGTCTACGTTCGCCGCCTGAGCGAGGCGCAGACATGGCTCGCCAGCGGCGAGCCGAATGTGACGCTCGATGTGAAGGATTGGGTCGATCCCGCGATCTTCAAGGCCGATACCGAAAAGCTCAAGCGCGTGACCGTCGCCCATCCGAAAGAAGTGCCGATCATCGTCGAGCGCGAAGGTGAGGCGGGCAAAGGCGGAAAGTTCGTGCTCAAGTCCGTGCCGGAAGGCCTCAAGGTCAAGCAGAGTGCGGGCGTCGAGCAAATTGCGCTGAGCCTCGGTTCCGTCGATCTCGAAGACATGCGCAAGCTCGCGGCGACGCCCGTCGGCGATGCCGTCAGCACCATCACGGCCGAGAGCAGCAATGGCCTGACGGTGACCTTCCGCCTGCGCCGCGATGGCGCGCCAGACGACGCGTGGCTGTCCTTCACCGCGACCGGCGAGGGCGAAGCCAAGAAGGCCGCGGACGAGATCAATGCCAAGGCGGCGGGATGGGAATTCAAGATCCCGAAGTGGAAGGCTGATCAGATCGGCAAACGCGCCGCCGATATTTTCGAGACGACCTAAGGCGAGGCAGGCAAGCAGCGCAGGGAGTCGCGGCGCAAGCGCCGCGTCGCACGAGAGATGAGCACCGCCGCCGCCTCCCGCCGCCTGCTGCCCGGCGCCGGCTTCGGTACGCTCGCCGCGCGCCTTCCCCCCGACACTGGTGACGCCGCCATCGGCCTGCTCGGTGGATCGTTCAATCCGGCGCACGACGCGCACGTCCAGATCAGCGAGACGGCCATCCGGCGTCTCGGGCTCTCGCGCGTGTGGTGGATCGTGACGCCCGGCAATCCGCTCAAGGCGTCGAGTGCAGCGGCGCCGCTCGGCGAGCGCATCGCGGCCGCCCGCACGCTCGTCGGATCGCGGCCGATCACCGTGACCGGTTTCGAGCGCGATCTCCGCAATCCATACACGATCGCGACGCTCACATTTCTGCGCCAGCGCCGGCCGCAGGCGCGCTTCGTCTGGGTCATGGGTGCAGACTGCCTTGCCGAGTTTCACCGCTGGCGGCAGTGGCGCGAGATCATGTCGCTGATGCCAATCGCGGTCGTCGATCGACCCGGATGGCAGCTCAAGGCGATGTCGTCGATTGCCGCGAACGCGTTTGGCGCTCGCCGCATTCCCGAAGCGGAGGCGGCAATTCTGCCATCTCTCAATCCGCCCGCGTGGACATTCCTGACGGCGCCGCTCTCCGATCTTTCTTCGACGGCGATACGTGCCGGACGCTCGGGCTAAGCAGGCGTTTGCGGTCGTGCTACGGTCATCGACCGATGCCAACGTGCTTTCGCTAATCGGGGAGGAAACGAATGAGACGGTTGGGCCTTTCAGCTTTGCTGCTTTGCGCCATCTCTGCGTCTGCCGCTCAGGCGGCGGAAGTGGTTGCCCTCGGCGCCAGCAACACCTTCGGACGCGGTCGCGGGAGCACGCCGGATGGCGTCAATCCGGGCCAGGCTTATCCGGCGCAGCTCGAGCGGTTGTTGCAGTCCCAAGGATGTCGCGTCCGTGTCCAGAATGCAGGCATCGCCGGCAACACCACCGGACAGATGCTGGCGCGTCTTGGTGGCGTGCTCGGTAAGGATACGCGCGTTCTGATCCTTCAGCCCGGCGGGAATGACCAGCGGCGCGGTGCGGGCGGTGATCGATCCGCAAATATCGCCGAGATCAGACAGCGTGCCGCCGCGCGGGGCATCAAGGTCGTGATGCTCGACAGCCTCGGCCAGATCGCCCGCGCGCACCGTCTGTCCGATGGACAGCACTACAGCGCGCAAGGGCACGCCCTGTTCGCCGCGCATCTGGCGCCCCTCGTCAAAGCCGCCGGTGCTTGCCGTTAAGGGCCATCTCAACTCGGTGCCCGATCTGGCAGGCTTCATGCATGAGGGAGCGGGAGTTTACGTTTCCTTAGTGTATCTGAAGGCCTGGCAAGGACGTGTACCAGAACGGCACAGAGAACCTCCGCAGTGCAGCGCCAAGGCAAGCGAGCCGGCGGGGCGCTGATCGCCATGCTCATGCCGAGCGGGTCACGATCACGACCCAGTGGGGCGCTCAGGCCGGCAGTCTCATGGATCTCTCGACGTCTGGAGCGCAGGTGCGTCTCGCCAATGGCCTCGTCCCTGTCGAGGGCGATGACATGACGCTGCGTCTTGTCGATGGCCGTCACCTCGCGGGGAACGTCGTGTGGGCTGATCGTGGCGCGATTGGCATCCGCTTCGAGACGCTGCTGAGTTCGCTCGAAGACGTCCTCTGGCTCGAGCAGCGCGGAGCGGACTGGTTCTATGCCAGCGTGCGCGCGCAGCGCGCGTAGGCGAGGACAGAGCTTGTCGCGCGCTATCTGCGACAGCAAGCGAGCGACTTCGTGCCATCCAGTCGCTTTGTGAACTGCTGTGAGATGCTGCCGTCGCGGTTCCTGATCATCTCACG
Organism: Pseudomonadota bacterium; assembly: GCA_023430315.1. Taxonomy (GTDB): domain Bacteria; phylum Pseudomonadota; class Alphaproteobacteria; order Rhizobiales; family Hyphomicrobiaceae. The sequence goes on from JAEZAW010000314.1 coordinate 14,728, forward strand.
TTCCATGCGATAGCAATCGCATTCGCTCGTGCCGCCGCCGTCGGGTGGGGCGGGCCGCGCAGCTTGCGGCGGAGAAACAATGGGGGCCGCGCGGATCGCCTTGTGCTCTTGCACCTCCGGGGCGCGCCCGGGCTGCGGAATGGATCCGCTCAGATTTGGCGCCGACGTCGTGGCGCGTTCGCGCGCGATGCTCCCGGGATC
>JAEZAW010000349.1 GCA_023430315.1 Pseudomonadota bacterium
CCCCCGAACCCCCGTCTTTTATAGATTAGGAGTTCGCGGCAAGCTTCCAATTCATAAAGGCGGGTGGGTCCGGGAGGGTGTCCCTCCCGGTGGAGCGCGAGGCTAGCCTCGCTCGCGCTGAAAGCGCGACTTGAACGCTCAGAAATCCAGCGGCAGCACGCGCACGGTATCGCCCGGCTTTGCGACCGGCACATTCGGCGGACGCACGATGAGGCAATCCGCGATCGCCAGCGGCGAGAGCAGCGAGCTGTCCTGCGAGCGCACGGGCGTCACGCGTGGCGGGCCATCAGCGTCTTTCATCAAAGTCGCGCGCATGTAATGCTGGCGTGGGCCATTGGCCTCGATGGTGACTGCCGCAACGGCCGATCGCGTCGCTTCCGTAGCCGTCGGCCGTCCCGCCAGTTGCTCGACCAGCGGCACGACGAAGACGCGCGCGCACACGAGCGCCGAGACTGGGTTGCCCGGCAGACCCATGACGCGAAGCGCACCGAGGCGTCCGCTCATGAGCGGCTTACCCGGACGCATGGCGATCTTCCAGAAGGCGAGGTCCATACCCTGCTTCGAGAGCACAGGCGCGACGAGATCATGATCGCCGACCGAAGCGCCGCCGATGGTCACCAGGATATCCGCGTCCTTCGCGCGCTCGACGTGCGCCGTGAGACTCTCGGCGGTGTCGCGGGCAATGCCGAGCTGGATCACGTCAGCGCCGAAGTTGCGCAGCATGGCGCCAACGCCGAGATGGTTCGAGGCTACGATCTGCCCGATGCCTGGTGTCTCGCCCGGGCGCACCAGCTCATCGCCTGTCGAGAGAATGGCGACCTTCGGGCGGCGCCAGACAGCGAGTTCGCCGTGCCCCATGGATGCAGCAAGCGAGAGCTCACGCGGACCAAGGCGGCGGCCCGCATCGAGAAGGGTCATGCCATCGCGGAAATCGCCGCCGCGCGGACGAATGTGATCTGTTTGGACGTCATCACCGGACACCAGAACCTGCGCGCCCTCGCGCTTGGTATGCTCCTGAATGACGATGCCATCAGCGCCTTCGGGTACAGGCGCGCCCGTGAAGATGCGCACCGCCTCGCCGGCACCAACGCGCCCCGAGAACGGATGTCCTGCCGCGGATTCGCCGATCACTGTCAGCTTGGTCGGCAGCTTCGCGACATCCGCCGCTTGCACGGCATAACCATCCATGGCGGATGCATCGAAGGGCGGCTGCGTCAGACGCGCGGCAAGCGGCTCGGCGAGAATGCGATCGTGCGCGGCCTCGATGGCAACGCGCTCGCTGCCAAGCGGGTGGGCATCAGCGAGAATGCGGGCGAGCGCCTCATCGACCGAGAGCAATGGCGATGCCATGTCCTCAGCCTTTCGCGCCAGCGGACGAGGCACGCCACGTACCCGAGCGGCCGCCGGTCTTCTCGACGAGCTGCACCGGCCCGATGACCATGCCTCGATCGGCGGCCTTCAGCATGTCGTAGATGGTAAGGCAGGCGACCGACACGGCCGTCAGCGCCTCCATCTCGACGCCGGTCTGGCCGCTCACCTTGACCTCGGCCCGAACCGCGATGCCGCAGGGATCGTCGCGCGTCTCGAAATCGACGCTCGCCTTGGTGATCGCGAGCGGATGGCAGAGTGGGATCAGCTCGTGCGTGCGCTTGGCGGCCATGATGCCGGCAAGACGTGCTGCCGCCAAAACATCGCCCTTCTTGGCTTCGCCCGTGGTCACGAGCGCCAGCGTCTCCGGCGCCATGGAGACGAAGCCCTCGGCGAGCGCAGTGCGCGCGGTCACGGCCTTGTCCGACACATCGACCATGACGGCATCGCCGGCCTCGTTGATGTGCGAGAGGCGGCTCATGTCGCGCGTCCTGTCAGCAGCTCGCGCGTCGCAGCTGCGACATCGTCTTTGCGCATGAGGCTCTCGCCGACGAGGAAGGCGTTGACGCCGACCTTGGCAAGGCGTTCCAGATCCGCGTACATGGCAATGCCGCTCTCACCGATGACGATGCGATCCTTCGGCACGCGCGGCGCGAGCCGTTCCGTCGTCGCGAGCGTCGTCTCGAAAGTCTTGAGATTGCGGTTGTTGATGCCGATCAGGCGGCAGGGCAGCGCGAGCGCGCGATCGAGCTCGGCATCGTCGTGTACCTCGACGATGGCATCCATGCCCCAGGCTTGCGCGGCAGTGGCGAGATCGCGCGCAACGGCGTCCTCGATCTGCGCCATGATGATGAGAATGCAGTCCGCGCCCCACGCCCGCGCCTCGGCCACCTGGTAGGTATCGAGCATGAAGTCCTTGCGCAGCGCCGGCAGTCGTGTCGCCTTGCGCGCTGCCGTCAGAAACTCCGGCGCACCTTGAAAGGACGGCGTGTCGGTCAGCACCGAGAGGCACGCGGCACCGCCCGTCTCATAGGCCTTGGCCAGCGACGGCGGATCGAAGTCGGCGCGAATAAGCCCCTTCGACGGCGAGGCCTTCTTGATCTCGGCGATCAGCGCGAACTGGCTTTCGCGAATGCGCCTCTCGAGCGCCCCCGCGAACGACCGGACGGGCGTCGCGCGCCGCGCCGCCTCCTCAATGGCCGCCTGGGGTCGCGCGCACTTCGCCTCGGCGATCTCGGCGAGCTTGTACTTCGTGATCTTGCTTAGAATATCGCTCATGATTGCCCGTATACTCCCGTCCGGCCCCACCTTTCCAGCGCGAACGCGCACCGGCCCGGACACAACGCTGAGATTGCTTAAGGTTTGGCGCCTTTGCGGCGCAATCGCGGCTCGCGTATAAGCCACCTTGTTTATCTTACCACGGCAGGCCCGAACGGAATGACGGCGGCAGAACAGCGCGGAGCGGCATTTACTCTGGCGCACCTTTCCGACGTGCACCTGGGCCCTCTGCCGCCCATCGGCGCCCGGCACTGGAATGTGAAGCGCTTCCTCGGCTGGCTCAACTGGCAGCACCGGCGCCGTCATCTCTACAGCCGCGACGTCCTCGACCGCATCGTGGCCGATATCGCCGAGCAGTCACCAGACCACATCGCCGTCACTGGCGATCTCGCTAACCTCGGGCTCCCGGCCGAGCACGAGGCAGCCCTCGCCTGGCTCCGCACACTCGGCGACAGCGAGCGCGTCACCGTCATCCCCGGCAATCATGACATCTACAGCGGCATCGGCACCGATATCGGCACGGCGCGCTGGCAGCCGCATATGTCGGCGAATACCGCAGCGGCCGACTATGCCATCGCGGAAGCGCTCGCCGCGGACACCGATTTCCCTTTCGTGCGCCGCTTCGGCAAGCTCGCGATCATCGCGCTGAACTCGGCCATTCCCACGCGTCCCTTCTATGCCATCGGTCGCATCGGTAAGGCTCAGCTTGATCGTCTCGCGCGCATTCTCGATCGCCTTGGTGCCGAAGGGCTGACGCGCGTCGTGCTCATCCATCATCCGCCACTGCCGGATCTCTCCAAGGCACGCCACGATCTCCAGGATGCCGACGCACTCGCCGAAGTCCTCGCGCGCCACGGCGCCGAGCTCGTGTTGCATGGTCATGAGCACATCTCGAGCGAGCATTGGCATCCCACGCCCTCCGGCCACATCCCGATCATCGGTGTGCCATCGGCCGCGCTCGCCCGCGGCTACAAGAAGGAGCCGCTGGGGCGCTATCACCTCTATCGCTTCGCACTCGACGGCAATCGACCAAGCATCGAGCTGATCGCGCGCGGCCTCGCCGAGCCGGATGGTCCCGTCGTGGAGCTGGAGCGCCGACAGATCGTGCCCACCACAATCGTCCCCTCTCCCCGCGCGCGGGGAGAGGGTTAGGGTGA
>JAEZAW010000368.1 GCA_023430315.1 Pseudomonadota bacterium
GGTCTTGCAGCTATCGGCGAGTTTTGAGGTGGTGGATGCTTGATACCGAGCGTCAGAAAATCCCCTCTCCCCGCTCTTGCGGGGAGAGGGTTAGGGTGAGGGGCGGCGGCATACGCAAACCTTGGCGCGAGCTCCCGCCCCTCATCCCGACCTTCTCGTCGCGCCAGAGGCGCGCTTCCAGCGCGACAAGAACGGGGAGAAGGGGAAGAGCTATGACTTCACCCAATACACGCCCCACTCGTCGATGCGCTCGATCGGATCACTGATGCCGTGCGCGGCGCGATACTCGTCGACGGCTGTGCGATGCGCTTCGAAGAGGTGATAGTCGTCCGCGATCAGCGTGCCGCCCGATGAAAGCTTGGGATAGAGGTTCACGATCCCGTCGCGCGTACTCTCGTACATGTCACCATCGAGGCGCAGCACGGCGAGACGCGTGACTGGCGCGCTCGGCAGCGTATCCTTGAACAGCCCTTCCAGAAATACGACCTGCTCGTCGAGCAAGCCGTAACGCGCGAAGTTTGCCTTCACCTCGGGAAGCGAAACCGCGAAGTCCTTCCAGGTGTGAAACTCAGCTCCTGCATCGAGTGCAACGCCCTCCGATGGCGGAGGCAAGCCTGCGAAGCTGTCAGCCGCGATCACGCGACGGTCCGCGATGCCGTACGCCTTCAGCACCGCACGCATCATCATGACGGCGCCACCGCGCCACACACCCGTCTCCATGAAGTCGCCGGGGACGCCCGCGCGGATGACGCGCTCGCATTCGGCGCGCACGTTCTCCATGCGCTTGAAGCCGATCATGGAAGGCGCCGCGGAGGGCCAGTCCCAGCCCTGCTCGCGGTACTCCTCGTAGTAGGCATCGACCTTCGAGGATGGCAGCGGCGGATCGCGATTGAGACGACCGATCAGGCTGTCGCGCATGAGATCGAGATAGGCGGTGCGCAGCGCCTCAACATCGGTGGTCTCGACTTGGCTCATCATGGGTTCACTGGCTCAGGCGCGGCATTTCGAGGATGTACTAGCAGACTTTCGCGCTTCAAGCGCCACGGCCCGTTTCCTACGACTAGACCATTACGCGCAACCGTATTCTCCAGATCGCCATTTCTGCAGAAAGTCCCGTCGACCGCCACCCGAGAGAAGGCCCCAGACCTGCAGCTTCGAGGACTGGTTGTGACGCGAAATCCTTGGAAGAATGGTTCCACAAAGGCGGCGGCCCGCGGGTGCGGTTCGCCTCGACCATCAAGAACCACGGAGAGATCGCTCATGAGCAGCGGCACTGAGTACGTCCCACCCAAGGTCTGGACATGGGACAAGGAGAACGGCGGGCGCTTCGCCAACATCAATCGCCCCATTGCTGGCCCGACGCACGAGAAGGTGCTGCCTGTCGGCAAGCATCCCTTTCAGCTCTACTCACTCGGCACGCCCAATGGCGTGAAAGTCACGATTCTGTTCGAGGAGCTTCTCGCGCTCGGCCACAAAGGTGCCGAGTACGATGCCTGGCTCATCAAGATCGGTGATGGCGACCAGTTCGGATCGGGCTTCGTCGAGGTCAATCCCAACTCGAAGATCCCGGCTCTGCTCGACCGCACCAACCCCGCCAAGCCCAGACGCGTTTTCGAGTCCGGCTCGATCCTGCTCTATCTCGCGGAGAAGTTCGGGGCCTTCCTGCCCAAGGATCCCGACAAGCGCACCGAGGCCTTGAACTGGCTCTTCTGGCAGATGGGCAGCGCGCCCTATCTCGGCGGCGGCTTCGGACACTTCTATGCCTACGCGCCCGCCAAGTGGGAGTATCCGATCAACCGCTTCGCCATGGAGGTGAAGCGCCAGCTCGACGTGCTCGACCGCCATCTCGCCGGCAACACCTACATGGCCGGCGACGAGTACAGCATTGCCGACATTGCCATCTGGCCCTGGTACGGCGCGCTGGCCAAGGGTCTGCTTTACGGCGGTGGCGAGTTCCTCGATGTAACCAGCTACAAGCACGTGAACCGCTGGACGGATCAGATTGCGCAACGTCCCACCGTCAAGCGCGGACGCATGGTCAATCGCATCCAAGGCGATCCATCGAGCCAGCTACGCGAACGTCACGACGCCAGCGACTTCGAGACGAAAACGCAGGACAAGCTGGGCGGCTAGCCTGATCGACGCGTGGGTGGGTTTCGACGCGCCCACCCACGCACGATGGTCATGAGCTGGAAGGCGTGCTACGCGGCACTTTGAAGAACGGCGCGGGCACGAGCAGCTTGTTCTCCACCTTGACGACAAGCGGCCTCATCTTCTTCGCGTACGACTGCCACTCGGGTGCTGCGAGCAGGCGCTTGCGGCGCTCGAAACGATCGTCGAGGCTGTCGTATCCCCACATGTGGGCGATCTGATTGAGCGGCCCGAAATCCGTGTAGTAGTAGCCGACCATGTTGCCGAGTATGCGCACTTGGCATTCCATGCCCTCCTCCTCGTAGAGCTTGAGGAAGACGGGCACCTGCCCGGCATTCAGCGTATAGATCCGCTCATCCACGAACATGCGTTCACCTCGCTCGGTTGTCGATCCGAAGCGAACATAGCCAAACGCCGCCCAAGAGCGAGGGCGTCCAGGTATCAGCGGGGTTGCATTTGCTGCTACTGAAACGGCTGCAGCGGGAACGGGCTATCGTGCGCGCGGCGGCACGACATCCTTGAAGGCATCGAAGCCCTTCCACGCCGGCTCCACTGGCGCGACGCCTTCGCAGGGCGTGTAAGGCGAGGCCTCGCCTGTCCGCAGGTTCGGAATGTAGCGCGGGCAATTCGGGAAGATGTGCTCCGGCACGACGCGCACGATGTTCTGCGCACCAGGCACGGCATCCATCAGCGGATCGTCTCTGTGCACGCTCGCGCGGCCATTAACGCGCAACCGCTTCGGCTTCTCGCCCATGTCGATGAAGAGCAGGCCGACGTTCGGGTTGCTTTTGATATTGCCGAGGCTCTTAAACATGCCGTTGCCGTCGTAGTCGGGAAAGACCAGCAGATCCGGCGCCGCGATGCTGACGAAGCCCGCCGGGCCGCCCTTGAACGAGCAATCGGGATGCCCATCCGCGCCCGCCGTTGCGAGGAAGAAGAAGCTCACGCTCTCGATGAACGCCTTGTCGTCGTCCTTGAACCTGTCGCGCCACAGGCGCTCGACGAGGCGATCCGCAAGAGGACGCGAGCCGAACTGCTCCTGCAGCTCGCGATTGCCGTCATGGTACATGGGCATGGCCTGCACCTCCGACTTGGGCGAAGGCCGCCACTCTATGCGACCGCAGACGCCCGCGCCAGTAGCCGCCGGGACGCCGCGCTCAGCAGGCGCGTCCCTGAAAATGATTCCGGTAGTGACCGCGCGTGAAGCCGGTGAGGTCGCAGGCATGACCGCGCCTCGCGAGCTCTCCCGCCAGATCGGGTACGGATGATGTGCTGCACTGAGCGACTGTCCGCTCGTGCGAGCTCACCCCCGAGCGACCATCACACACGGTGCCACCGCCGACCGGCACACATCGCACGTCCTCGGACCTCACCATCTCGACGAGGGCTGCTCGTGCGGCCTCATATCCGGGCTGCTCGCGCTCGGGCGTGTTAATCCCGCAAAGGCGGATGCGCTTGCAATTGCCCCGCTGGCACAAATCAAACGTATCGCCGTCGATCACGCGTGCCGTGCCGATGCTCGGGACGCCGGCCGTCCGCTTCGTGATCCACGCGTTGAAAGCCGTGGCGGCAGCGAGGAGGCTGAGAAGCGTCAACACATAGGTGATCGGCCGCGCCGTCCTGCGCCGTAACGGCCCTCGCCTGCCTGATCCTCCGTTTGCCCTCATATCGCGGCATCTTCCCGATCATGGGTGCCGCACGGCCTTTCTAGGCGCACGGCTGCGCGCCTCCATACCTCAGGGATCGCGCATTTGCGACCTCTGCGTCAGCGCATTGCCGGCGCAATTTCCCTCATGAAGAGACGCAAAGCGTTCATGGAGAATTCGACGGGCATCGGTCCGACGCGCATCCGGAGCGCGACACCGCCGATGCCGAGCTTCGACAGCTCGGCGAATTGATGCCGCACCGTACTCGGCGCGCCGCAAATGAGACCTCTCGGCAGAGCCGCCGCGGAATCGCCCATCACCATGTCGCGATAGCCAGGACTTTGCGCCGAGCGATAGGCCTGCATCGACCTGTAATAGCCGACCCCTTCTTCGAGCGCAGTCTTGTCCGTGTCGGCGATCACGGTCTGACGCATGACCCAGGACTGCTGCAGCGCTTCATCAATGGCTTTGTCGTCGAAGCCACCCTCCGCCATGCCCTGCCGGAACCACCCGATCTGACGGGCAGTGGCTTCATTCGGTCCCGGCGGCAGAATAACCGGCCGGCCGCGCCGCCCCTGGGCCTTGATGGAGAATTCGGACGTCACCGCACGCAGGATCTGCGGATGAGGCTTCGTGAACGGGCGCGGCCGCATGTAGGGAATGTCGAAGCTCCAGTACTTGCCGTTGTGGACCACGCGCTCCTTCGTCCAGCATTCGAGCATGATCTTCTCGATCTCCTCGAAGCGGTCCTGCGCCTCCTCGGGATCGATCTGGTAGGCGGTATATTCGTAGAGGTTCACCATGCTGCCGCGGCCGAGCCCGACGATCAGCCTGCCCTGGCTCAGATGGTCCAGCAGGGATATCTGCTCGGTCAGCCGCTGTGGATGGTAGAGCGAGGTCTGCAGCACCGCGAAGCAATTCTTGACGCGACTGGTGGCGGCACTCAGCGCGCCGGCGAAAGTCGGCGGATCGACATAGGTGCAGTTGCCATCGAAATGATGCTCGGCGAGGAACACAGCGTCGGCGCCAAGCTCCTCTGCCAACTTGGCTTCCTGCAGTGTTTCCTGGATATGGCGACCGTCGTCCGCAGGATCTTGGGTCTGCGGAAAGAGGAACGAAGCTATTCTCATGATGATCCCGTGGAGTGTGGCAGCGTGAGTGCTGCTCTTGCCGCCATCATGAGAGAAAAAATCCTTACAATCGAGCCTATTAGCGCATCACTGCTGCCCACGAAAAGTGCAGCTCGCATAGCAAAGCTGGCGGGATCAGGAAAAAGACCGGCCGCTGCCGTCGCTCGATGTGTATTGTCCGAGCCGGTGTCGCGATGCTGTTCACGAGGAGACTGAGAAATGAGCAAGACCGAGTATCTCAAGCCTAAGGGACTGGCGATCAATCCGGCGTATTCGCATGTGGCCGTCTCCTCCGGCGCCCGCACGATCTACATCGCCGGACAAGTTTCGATCGATGAGAAAGGCGCTGTCGTCGGCGCTGGCGACCTGGGAGCCCAAACCACACAAGTGATGCGTAATATCGGCTTGTGCCTCGCCGCTGCCGGCGCGGGCTACGAGCATGTCGTGAAGATCACGACATACGTGGTGAACTACAAACCGGAAGATCGTGCCGTCATCGGCAAAGCCCGCACGCCCTTCTTCGCGGATCGTCCGCCGCCTGCGAGCACGCTTGTCGGCGTGAGCGCGCTCGCAGCGCCTGAGTGGATGATCGAGATCGAGGCCGTCGCTGTCGTCGACTGAAGCGAGCGCGATAGTCATCGCACGCGATCGTGGGGCCGACGGAGTCGCCAGCGGCGGGGGGCCCGATGAGTGGAGTG
>JAEZAW010000376.1 GCA_023430315.1 Pseudomonadota bacterium
CGGCTGATCCCATCATCAAGGCTGGCGTAAGCTACTTTTCGTTTCCTTGGGCCCTCTGATGCGCGGCCATTTCAAGGAGCGGACACATGGATACTGCCCTGATCGTCTTTACTGCAGGAACGGCCGCGAGCTTTCTGCCGCTCTATTGGCTTGCGATTCGCTTTTCCCGGCGATGGAACAAGCCCGCCGTCACGGCGAAGGCAACGCGCATCGAGCAGCAGCCAGGGCGGCGTGAGTTCCTCGATCTGCTGCGCCGCGAGGCCGCGAGCCGCGCCGTAGCGGTACTGCACGAGGCGCTCGTTGAAATCCGAATCGCGGCGGATCATGGCCACGGAGCCTTGAGCACCGAGATGCGCCGCAGCCTCGCCGAGACAGGACGGCTTGTTGATTCGCTCTTCGCGCGCGAGCTGAGAGAAAAATTCCGGCAGGGCGCCGAGGCCCTTGCCTTTGCCACGTCGAGTACGCTCGGTGCGGCGAGCGTCGCCAGTGCCTCCGCGAGCGCCGCCTGCGCGCGCGCGCTCGATGGCGAGGCGGAGCGGGCGGTGCCATCGCGGCGTGGCAGCGGTCTCAGCGGTCTTCTGAGCAAGGGCCGCGGATGGATCGGCGTCGGTGGGGTTCGGGCTGCGGCCTGAGCGATCCTCAACGCTGATTACAAGCAATGAACGGGCGCTGCGCAAGCCTCAGGCGCAGCGCCCGTTCGTGCCTGAAAATGCATAAACAGCCTGCCGGCAAAATTACTCTATAGTTTATCTTCATTACTTCTCATCTTCGTTGCTTTTGCGACGCGCTGATGCGGGAACGGACTACCCCCCGTTTGTAAAGTTGTTAGTTCACGTTAATCAATTATTGGGCAATGCACTGATTCGCCGGGGGGCAACGGAATGATCGTCATCGTCGATGACCGTAACCTTGTGACCGATGCGTTTAGATCTTCCTTTGATCGCGAAGGAATTCCCGCTGCCGGATTTTCGGGCGGCGATTTCGAAGGCTGGGTTGAAGCCGCGGCTAATGAAGACGTCATGGCCATCAACGCTTTTCTCATTGGCCAATGCGGGCGGCCGGATCTTCTGGCGCGAGTGATCAAGCGCCGTACGGCCGCTGCCGTCATCGCCATGAAGGATCATAAGACGCTCGCAAGCACGCTCGAGCTGTTCGCGGTCGGCGTCGACGACGTGATCTCCAAGCCCTGCCACGTGCGCGAGATCCTGGCGCGGATCGAGGCGATCTCCCGCCGTGCGGGCATCGAGCGCGGCCGCCAGGGCGAGCCTGCGGCGATCCAGATCTACCGCGACGGCCGCGATCCGCTGGTCTGCGACGAGCCGCTCCCGCTGCCGCGCAGAGAGCTGAGAATCCTGGAATTTCTCGTCGCGAATCAGTCGCGGCGGGTGACGAAGTCGCAGATCTTCAACTCGGTCTACGGCCTCTTCGATCAGGAGATCGACGAGAACGTCATCGAGAGCCACATCTCGAAGCTGCGGCGCCGCCTGCGTGGCCGGCTTGGCTATGACCCGATCGACTCCAAGCGCCATCTGGGATACCGCCTCGTCGGGTCCTCCAAGTCGGACGTGCTTGGCGCGTCGGGCGAAATCGCTGCCGCGATTTGAACGCGCGACAGCCTGGCACAAGGTGAGCGGCCGTATTCTGGCTGTGAAATCCAAGCCGTCTGGGGGATACCATGAGCGTCTACGGGCTGATGCGCACAGGCGCATCGGGAATGAATGCGCAGTCCAATCGGCTGGGCACGATCGCCGATAATATCGCCAACGCATCGACGGTTGGATATAAGCGGGCGGGCACGCAATTCTCGTCTCTTTTGCTGAATGACACGACCTCCTCTTATAATTCTGGAGGCGTCGAGACGAGCGTTCGTTACGGTGTTTCGCAACAGGGTGTTTTAACCGCAACGGCCTCGCCTTTTGATATTGCTATCAAGGGCGCGGGCTTTGTTGTGGTTTCTGCGCCGGACGGCAGCCTGGCGCTCACGCGTGCCGGCTCTTTTGTGCCGAATGGCGACGGCCTGCTGATCAATTCCGCGGGTTACACTCTCATGGGCTACCCGCTTCCCGAGAATGCCTCGGGACCTCCGGTCATCAATGGGACCGCGGGCCTGGTGCCCGTGAACGTGACGGCTGGCGGCATGCGCGCTGGGCCAACGACAATCGGTGCGTTGATCGCGAACCTGCCCTTCGAGGCGGATATCACCGCCGCGGCGGACTTGCCTTCTACGAACGATCCTGACGCCGTGTCGACGGCGCGCTCCTCGATCGACGTGTTTGGTGATCATGGTGAACCCGTTCGGCTCGACATCCACTTTGCAAAGACTGCCGATGATGAGTGGGAGATGGTCATCTATGACGCCGCTGACCGCGATGCCAACGGCGGGTTCCCATACGCAAACGGGCCGATTGCGCAGGCGACTCTTACGTTCGATGGGGTGGGCCAGCTTGATCCGTCCGGCACGACCTCGCTTACGGTGCCGATACCCGGCGGTCAGCCCATGGAGATGGATCTCTCCTCCATGACGCAGGTGAGCGGTGACTATGCCGTCGACCTGATCAACACCAACGGCAATGCGCCGAGCCGCGTGCAGGCGATCGAGATCGCGCAGGACGGCAGGCTGTATGAGGTCTACGAGGACGGCTCGCGCTTCGCCTCCTACCTCATTCCGCTCGCGACGGTGCCGAGCCCCGATCGTCTCTCGCCGAAGGCGGGCAACGTCTACTTGCCCTCCAACGACTCCGGCAATCTCCGCGTCGGCATCGCCGGCACGGCTGGGTTGGGGACCATCGAATCCGGCAAGCTCGAAAGTTCCACGGTCGATCTCGCGACCGAGCTTGCCGACATGATCGAAGCGCAACGCAACTACACGGCAAACTCGCGCGTGTTCCAGACCGGCTCCGAGCTCATGGATCTGGTCGTCAACCTGAAGCGGTAGGCCTGGCAGGAAGCGTCGGGTCGGGGGAGGTAGATGTCACTCACGCTTGCTCATGAGATCGCCCGGGGTGGGATGATGGCGAATGCCACTCAGTCCTCCCTGGTGTCGCGCAACATCGCGAACGTCGACAACCCCAACGCCGCCCGTAAGTACGCGCATACAATTTCGTCCGAGATTGGCATAAAGCTCGGCGTGATCAGTAATTCGGTCTCGCAGCGGCTGCTCGAGAGCGTGCTTGGCACGACGGCCAAGAGCGGCGAGCTCTCGAGCATGACCAGCGCTCTCGAGCGTCTGGCGGTCTCGATCAGCGATCCAGAACTCGGCATCAGTCCCGCCGCCATGCTCACCGATATGCAGGAGGCGCTTTATGCCGCTGCTGCCGATCCGAGCAATGTCTCTCTTCTGAGCAACGTAATCTCGGTCGCGACGAATGTCGCGAATACCTTGCAGGATGCCGCGAACCTCGTGATTCAGGTACGCAAGGAAGCCAATTCCGACATCGCCGATGCGACCCGACAGCTCGATACCCTGCTCAAGGATTTCGAGGACGCCAACAATAAGATCGTCTCCGGAACGATCGTCGGCCGTGATGTGACCGACCAGATCGATCGCCGTAACGGGTTGCTCCGCGAGATCTCGGGCCTCATCGACATCAACACGACCACGCGCGCCAACAACGACATGGTGTTGTTCACGGCGAGCGGCACGACGCTCTTCGAAAAGGCACCGCGTACGATCGGCTTCGATTTCGCGCCACTAACGCCCGGCCAGCCGGGCGGGCTGCTTACGATCGACGGGGTGCCGTATTCAGGTGCGGCGGCGACAAAGCTCGGTGGCAAGATCGGTGGCCTTCTGCAGATCCGCGATGATGTCGGCATCAGCTATGGTCGGCAGATCGACGAGATCGCGCGCGGTCTCATCACAACTTTCGCCGAAAGCGATCAGTCGGCAGCGCCGTCGCTTCCGGATATTGCCGGCCTCTTCACCTGGTCCGGTGGTCCGGCTCTGCCGCCCGGCGGGGCGGTGCTCGATGGGCTCGCACTCACGATCCGCGTGAACCCGAATGCCGACCCGAGCCAGGGCGGCAGTCTCGATCGCCTTCGCGATGGCGGCATCGGGGATCCGAGTGAGCCGGACTACGTTTATAATGCCGGTGGTGGCGCGGGCTACAGCCAGCGGCTGCGCGATCTGGCAGCCGGCCTTTCCGCGGCACAGGCTTTCGACCCGGCGGCCGGGCTCAGTGCTTCCACGAGCCTCCTCTCGCTCGCCTCCGACAGTGCGGGCTGGCTCGAGAGCAGGCGCAGCTCGGCGAGCAGTCGTCTTGCGGATATCGAGGTGCTCGGCGAGCGCGCCGTCAACGCCTGGCATGGCCAGGTTGGCGTCAATCTCGACGAGGAAATGACAAGTCTGATGGCCCTCGAGCGCTCCTATCAGGCGACCGCGCGGCTCATGTCGACAGTCGATCAGATGTTCCAGGCCATCCTGCGCGCGACGGGGGCGATCTAACAGATGAAAGCCGATACCATCTCCTCGCTCGTCGGTCGTGAGATCCTGCGCTCGGCCAATGCGCGCAATCAGACGACCCTCGCCGATACCCTCAAGGAGTTTAGCACAGGCCGCCACGCCGATGTCGGCAAAGTGCTCGGCGGACGCGTCGGCGGCGTGCTCGATATGCGCAATATCGTCGGTAGCCTGTCAGGCCTCTCGAACACGAACTCGGTCGTTAAGCAGCGCATGGATCACATCCAGTCCTCGTTTGCGGCCCTGCGGGATCTCGGCGCGGATTTCAGCGAATCGACCATCGGCGTGCACAAGACGGGTTCCGACCGCAGCCTTCTCATCTCGGATGCCAAGGCGCGCATGGGGACGCTCACGGACGTGCTCAGAACCAGCACGAACGGGGTATATGCCTTCTCGGGTCTCAACATCTCGGCGCCGCCGATCGAGGATTATCTGAGCGAGCCTCCAAGCGCCGCACGCACCGCCGTCATCGATGCCTTCACCACCGAGTTCGGATTCCCCCCCGATGATCCCCAGGTTGCGACGATCACGCCGGCGCAGATGGAAGCCTATATCGACGGGCCGTTCTCGGCGCTCTTCGAGGAGCCGTCGTGGAGCACCAACTTTTCACAAGCGACCGACGAGGTCATGCGCGACCGCATTTCCCATCACGAGGAGATCGACACTTCCGCAACGGTCAATGATACGGGCATTCGACAAATCTTCTTCGCGCTGACGCTGGCGATCGATGGCGGTGCCGAGCGCCTCAGGACAGATACGTTCGAGGTCATGGCAACGCGAATCGCGGACAGATCGAGCGAGGGTGGCCACAATATCGCAGCGTCTCAGGCGAAGGTCGGTGTCGCCGAGGAACGCCTTGCGCAAGCGAACGAGCGTATTGCTCTCGAGAAGACAACGCTGGAGCAGCGGATCGGTGAATTGGAAGGCATCGATTCGTATGAAGTGGCGGACCGGCTCAGCCTGCTGATGACCAGGATCGAGGCGTCCTATTCCGTAACCGCGCGGATGCAGCAGCTCACACTGTTGAACTACCTCTGAGACGATAGCGGCGTCCTCGAGGCGGCATGGAGAAAGTAATGCAGCGCATACAGTACGGTGATCTGCTCGAGGACGATCAGCAGGTGGCGCGCGAGCGCGAGCGTGCCGCGCTTGACCAGTCGATCCTTCTCCTGGAGCAGGCAGCCACGTCGGGCGCGCCGTTGGCGTCGGCAGCCGAAGCCATTGCCTTTACGAGCAAGCTATGGACGCTGCTCATCGAGGATCTCGCAAGTCCGGACAACGGTCTTCCGAAGGAGCTGAAGGCGCAGCTCGTGTCGATCGGCATCTGGATTCTGCGCGAGCTCGAAGCCGCGCGCACGGACGCATCGAAGGGCTTCTCGGATGTGATCGTCGTCTCCAAGGCGATACGGGATGGGCTCACGTGAGCGGACACCTCAAGGTCCATCTGAAGCCGAACGAGCGCGTCTACATCAACGGCGGCGTCATCAAAGTCGATCGCAAGGTGACGATCGAGCTGATGAACGAGGTGGTGTTCCTGCTCGAAGGCCACATCCTCCAGGAAGATCAGGCGACAACACCGCTGCGCCAGCTCTATTTCATCGTCCAGTCGATGCTGATGGAGCCGAAGTGTGAGCCCATTGCGCGACAGATGTACGAGCGGTCGCATGAGGCGCTGATCCGGACCTTCAAGAGCCAGGACGTGCTCGACGGCCTCATGGAGGTCAAGTCGCTCATGGAGCGTGGGCGCACGTTCGAGACGCTGCGGAAGATCCGGGCGCTGTTCCCGCTCGAGGACGAGATCCTCAAGAACAGGAAACATAGTGCCGCGGATCTGCCCGCGGAACTGGCCAAGAAATCGGTCGCCTAGCGCGGCCCTGACGGAGGTTGAGCTGCCATGGACGTCTCAGGTGTCCTGAATACGACGCAGAAGACGACTAACGAGACGCAAAAGTCTACCGAATCGACCGCGGCGCCGACGCTCGACTACAACGCCTTTCTCCACCTGCTGATCGCGCAGATGCGCAATCAGGATCCCATGGAGCCGATGAAGTCGAGTGACTACGTCGCTCAGCTTGCGACGTTCTCGCAGGTCGAGAAGACGATCCAGACCAATGAGCGCATTGCTTCGCTGCTGAATACGGGCAACCTCCAGCTTGCAGAGAGCCTGATCGGCAAGACCGTCATCTCCGAAGAAAACAACGCGGCTGGCGTTGTGGTGGCCGCCAAAGTGATCGACAACGGCGTCATGGTGATGCTTGACGACGGCTCCGAGTTCATGGTCGGCGATGGCTTGATCATCGGTGAGAGTACCAATCCTCCACCGTCTGAAGAGACCACTACGTGAACGAAGCTGATGCCATGGAGTTGGTCCAGGCTGCGATCTGGACCGTGATCATGGTTGCCGGGCCTTGCGTGCTTGCGGCGATGGTGGTCGGCATTGTCATCGCACTCTTGCAGGCCCTGACGCAGGTGCAGGAAATTACACTTACCTTTGTGCCGAAGATCATGGCGATCTTCGTCGTTGCGATGTTCTCCGCCCACTTCATGGGCGCGAACGTGTTCGCCTTTGCCCAATTGACTTTCCTGCACGTGGAAAAAGGCTTCTGACGCCTCGGCGCGCGCCTTTGGTCAGCTCCCGATCAGCATCGCTT
Organism: Pseudomonadota bacterium; assembly: GCA_023430315.1. Taxonomy (GTDB): domain Bacteria; phylum Pseudomonadota; class Alphaproteobacteria; order Rhizobiales; family Hyphomicrobiaceae. The sequence continues at coordinate 7,108 of JAEZAW010000376.1, forward strand.
GCGAGGATGAACGTGCGGCGCCGCAGCTCGGCGTGATTCCGCGCGGACATTGCTTTCTGTGAGGGGGTTCAGGGTGGCGCAGTCTACATCAGGTCAGATGTCGCTCAATCGGCTGGGCGGACTGACGGACATGGGGTTCGCAGCCGGCATCGTGCTGATCCTGGCGGTGCTGTTCCTGCCGCTGCCGCCACTGTTGATCGATGCCGGCCTCGCGTTCTCGATCGCAGCAGCCGTGCTAATTCTCATGGTTGCGTTGTGGGTCCAGCGCCCTCTCGAATTCTCGTCCTTTCCGACCATCCTGCTGATCATCACGATGATGCGCCTCGCCTTCAACGTGGCGACGACGCGAATCATTCTGACCGAAGGCGCTAACGGCGAGCATGCAGCCGGTTACGTCATTGCAGGCTTCTCGAAGCTCGTCATGGGCGGCGACTTCGTCATCGGCGTGGTTGTGTTCGTCATCCTGCTGACGGTGAACTTCATCGTTATCACCAAGGGTGCATCGCGCATCGCCGAAGTCGGCGCTCGTTTCGCCCTCGATGGTATTCCCGGCAAGCAGATGGCGATCGATGCCGATCTCTCGTCGGGCCTTATCGACGAGCGCGAGGCGCAGCGCCGCCGCCGCGAGCTCGAGGAGGAAAGCTCCTTCTTCGGCTCCATGGACGGTGCCTCGAAGTTCGTGCGCGGTGATGCGATCGCGGGTCTCATCATCACCGCCGTGAACGTTTTTGGCGGCATTCTCATCGCAACCTTCCGCCACGGTATGCCGCTCACCGAAGCGGCGGACGTATTCACAAAGCTCTCGGTCGGCGACGGTCTCGTCACGCAGATCCCGGCGCTCATCATCTCGCTCGCAGCTGGTCTCGTGGTTGCCAAGGGTGGCACGCACGGCTCCGTCGAGAAGACGGTCATCGGCCAGGTCGGCAGTCATCCCAAGGCGTTGCTCATGACAGCAGGCGCCATGGGCCTCCTGGCACTCGGACCGGGGCTGCCACTTCTGCCCTTCGCAATTCTCGGCGCCATCGCCGCCGCCGCCGGCTTCGCCATCCCACGACGATGGGCTGAGGAGCAGAAGGCGAAAGATGCCAAGGTCCGTGAGGCCACGCAGGTCGCTGAAGAGGAAGCGCGCCAATCGATCAAAGGTGCGCTCAAGATCAGCGAGATCGAGATCGTCTTCGGCCAGCGCCTGTCGGCGGAGTTCATCCGCAAGCACGATGAGCTGGCGCAGCGCGTCGCCAAGTTGCGGCGGAAGTTCGCCAAGCAGTATGGCTTCGTCGTGCCGGAGATCAATCTTTCCGACGATTTTTCCCTGCCGGCCCGCGGATATCAGATCCGTATTCATGGGGCGACCGTCGGTAGCCACGAGCTGCCGATCGGCGATGTCCTCGTCATTGTCGGTGACGGTCCGAAGCCGAGCATTACGGGCGTCAACACGATCGAGCCTGCATTCGGCCTCAAGGCCATCTGGATCCCCGAAGCCTATGCGAAGGAGGTCAAGCGCGAGGGCTTCGCGACTGTCGACGTCATGACGGTGTTGCTCACGCACCTGAGCGAGGCCGTCCGCAACAACCTTGCCCAGCTCTTCTCCTATCGCGACATGCAGGCACTGATCGACGGCCTACCGCCCGAGTACAAACGCCTGCTTGATGAGATCCGCCCGGCGCATATCTCGTTCTCCGGCATTCAGGCCGTGCTCAAGATGCTGCTCGCCGAGCGCGTCTCGATCCGCAACATCCAGCTCATTCTCGAAGCGATCGCGGAGATCGCGCCGCACACGCGCCGCTCCGAGCAGGTCGCCGAGCATGTCCGCCAGCGCATGGCGCAGCAGATATGTGGCGATCTCTCCAAGGACGGTACGCTATCGGTACTGCGCCTTGGCAGCCGGTGGGATCTGGCCTTCCACGAAAGCCTGAAGCGCGATCAGCGTGGCGAGGTGGTCGAGTTCGACATCGATCCGCGGCTCATCGAGGACTTCAGCAAGGACGCCTCGCGCGTCATCGCGAGCCATACCGAGAAGGGCGAGCAGTTCGTCCTCGTGACCTCCGTGGAGGCGCGGCCCTTCGTGCGCATGGTCATCGAACGGCTCTTCCCGACGCTGCCGGTGTTGTCACACGCCGAGATCGCGCGCGGGATCCAGATAAAGGCGCTTGGCAGCATTGCATAATGCTCGAACTGGACGAGTACGCGACCGGTGTCATCCTGATCCTCTGCAGGGTCGGGACGACGCTGATGCTCTCGCCAGGGTTCGGCACGGCGCGTGTGCCAGGGCGCGTCCGCCTCTATCTGGCGCTGGCACTCGCGCTTGCGGCGGCGCCGCGTGTTCTCGATGGGGCCAACCTCAAGCTCGCACAGGGCGGATTGCTGCTCGGCTTTGTCCTGGCGGAGTGCTTTGTCGGTGCCGTGATAGGGCTGGTGTGTCGCATCTATATCGCAGCGCTCGAGTTCATGATGACGGCCGTCTCGAACTACATCGGCCTCAATGGTCTTGCTGCGGGCATCGACAACGAGGAAGCCGCGCCGACACTTGCAACACTCATCGCGCTATCGGCGACGCTGCTCATCCTGCTTCTCGATTTCCATCATGTCCTGATCAAGACGGTGCTCGAATCGTACGGGCGCATTCCGCTCGGTGTGATGTCCGAGCCCGAGTTCGGCCTGCGGCTGCTGACGTCGACGCTCAATGTCGCCTTCACGATCAGCCTTCAGGTGACAGGGCCGTTCATTGTCTATGCTATTCTCGTCAACGTGCTGTTCGGCATTCTCGGCAAGCTCATCCCACAGGTCCCGTCCTACTTCATATCGATTCCGTTCCTTCTTATGGGGGGCCTGTTCTTCCTCTATCTCATGGTGCCGGAGATGCTGCAGATCTACTTCGACGCCTTCAATACAACACTGACGAACCTGTGAGGGTGCGGCCATGAAGAAGCGCTCCATCGCGCGTCTCAGGAGGCTGGTCCGCCTCACCGAGCATCTCTACGAGAAGGAGGCGCAGGCCGCGCAGGAACTCATGCGTGCGCGCGACGATACAGCGAAGGCGGCGGCGGTGACGCGAGCTTACCTTGATGAGGAAAATCTCGTCGCCAGTGTATTCCCGGAGCTCGTCAGCTCCCGCGCGGTGAAGCTCGAGCGGCGAGCCGGCGAGCTTGGCGCCGAAGCCGAGCAGCAGATCGGACAGGCCGCGGCAGCGCGGGGACGCATGAAAGGCCTCGCGAACAAGCTCAGCCGTGAAATCTTCAATGAGGCGCAGGAGCAGGACGCGCGCCAGCTCGAGGAAGCCATCGAGCAGTTCGTCCGCCGCCGTCTCGCAAGCCTGAAATAAGGTCGCCGCGCCACTATGGGGACCGGGAGAGGTGCGGTTGCCGATCGGCGCTGTGCCTCGTGAACGCGGGCAGCCACGGCACAGAATGGCGATCGATCTGCAAAGTGTAGCGCGGCTTGTTGGCGCCGGCGACGTTGCGACGTCGGGTGTCGGCGCGCCGTCCGGGCAATCAGCCTTCACCACGACCGTGAAGCGTGCGAGCGAGATCGCGCCCTTCGAGACGGTCGTCCGCAAGGCAGCAGAAGAGCAGGCCAAGGCGGCAGCCCCGAGCGTGGATACGGCGCCGGGAGCCGAGGCCGTCAGGGCCAAGAATGCCGCGAAGGCACGCAAGTCCTTCGAAGCCTTCGCACTGCAGGCCTTCATTGGCTCGATGCTGCCGAAGGAGAATACGAAGCTCTTCGGCACAGGCTCGGCCGGCAAGCTCTGGCAATCAGTGATGGCTGAGAAGCTCGCGGAGCAGATTGCATCGAGCGGGCGCCTGAAACTGCTGCCTGACGAACCCACGAGTGCAGCGACAGCGACGCCGCCGGCCAATGGCGGCAAGACCGAGCCAAATGGAGGTGGACGTTGATGTACGCGCAGGAACAAGGTCGGAAAATCACGCGGCATGCCGCGGCTGAAGCCCCCGCGCTCGAAAGCACCCGGATCATGGAGGCCATACTTCACCTGGCTGATCTGATCAGTGATGTCGTGCGGGAAGAAAGGGCGCTCATCGCCCGTCCTGAAGGGGCGGACTTCAGTGCGCTCGTCGCACGGAAGAGCCATCTGGCCCTGGAACTCGGCAAGCTCGTGCAGGTCGCCGAGGGAAAGATTCCGACCGAGCGCGTGCGCCAGCGTCTTGCCGCGCTCTCATCGGAGCTGGCCGCGAATGAACGCATGCTGCGGCGGCATATGGATGCCGTCTATGAGATCTCCTCGCTGATCGGCGAGGCTATCGAGCAGTCGACGGCTGACGGCACCTACTCGAGCGAAATCGCGCGCAAGGGAGCGCGCATATGATTCGCATGCTGCTTCTCGGGTTCGTGGTCGTGATCGCGACGCTCGGTGGCAGCTACGCCGCCATGCAGTTTTCTCACGGCAAGCCGTCCGCCGCCGAGGATCCCGCGGAGAAGTCCGAGGTCGTGAGGATCGATCCCATTTCGGTGCCTGTCGTGCGCGCCGGCAAGATCCAAGGCTACGTGATCGGGCGCTATGCATTCTCCGCGCCGGCGAGCGCCGTCCGCAAGGACAAGGACACGCTGATCCTCTACGCGAGCGAGGCGATTTTCGGGACGGTGTACCAGGAAGAAGATCTCGACTTTTCGTCGCTGAAGATCGTCGATCTCGACAAGCTCATCGAGCGGGTCGTTGCCAAGGCGAACGCGCGCATCGGTCGCCCGACGTTCGGGCAGGTGTTTGTCGAGAGCATGAATTTCCTCGCCCACGACGCGGTACGCTGCCAGCCCGCAAAATAGGGATTGGAGGCCCTCAGGGGACATTCGAATGACGACGTTGATGAAAGGTCCACACGCCCTCTCCTTCGATGCTGTGCAGCGCGTGCTGCCCAAGGCGCGGACGGGCATATTCGCCCTCGGCTACGTCGACCGCGAGGGGCGCTTTCGGGTGCAGAGCGTCGGACGGGACGACTACGACGTGCGTGCGCGTCTAAGCGAGCTCATCGGCTCGAGCACGATGTTCAAGTACGCCGTATTGGGAAATGCGCGTGAGGCTTTTCTGGAGGAGTGCGCACTCTTTCACGAGCTCAGGCCGCCATCGACCATCATTCATCCTGCCCGCCAGCGCGGGACGGACTGGCAGTGCCCTCACTGTCTTCAGTTCGGTCTTTGAGAAACGAGAGCATGTCGCTGAGACCACGGTGGTAGCCGAGGTGCCAGTAGGCCTGTTCGGGTGTGTGCGGGTCGAGATGCCGCTGATCGGCGAGCGCATACGGTGCTTCCTCCTCGAGCCATGTGCCGAGTTGGGCAATGCGCTGCATAATGCGCTCGTATTTCTTCTCGTCGATCATGCCGGCCATACTGCCGGTCTGACGCTGAGAAACCACTAAGCCTGCGGTAATTGTCGAGCCATGGTTAGCCAGGCGTTAACGGCTGGATCAGGCCGTGCGCTCCTGGCGCTCGGCGCGTGTCTCCGACGACTTTAGCGGATCGGCGAGTGCGGACCGCATCTGTAGATCGAACATCAGCGAGACGAGCATGGAGAGGTTCTGAGCGGAGCGCGCGTCGTTGCTTTCGGCCGTCGCCGTGGCGCCGGTGTCCTCGATAGGTGCTGTCACGGCTCGTTGGGTCGGTTCGAACTGCGGGCTACTGGTCCGCGATGTGGTTACGGCGGCGGATTGAACGGGAGCGGCAGGAGGCATCGTGAGAGCCTGGGCGGCGGCAATCGTGGGGCCGGCCGTCTTTGCAGCGGGCGCGGCACCCGTTGCCCCCACGCCGCTGCCGATCCAGTCGAATTCGGCGAGCCGCCGCCGCACGAGACCAGGCAGAACCTCGCCGCCAGCCTTCGTGTACTGGAGAAAGCTCTGCTTAACCCCTTCGATATCCTGGTTGCGCACGGCTTCGCCGAGCCCGCTGTTGATCCAGCGGCTGCCGGCATTGAATGTCAGCGAGGTGAGCGCGGCTTTGGTCCCCTCGTCCCAGCCGGCGGCGTGCTTATCGACGATGCTGCGCGCGGCCGCGATCTCGGAGGCGAAGCGCCGCTCGGCCTCCTCCGGCGAGATGGCCTCACCCGGGTAGAGGGCCTTGGTCCCGTAGCCGTTGGTGAACTGCGCATAGTCCCACTGGGCCTTCGGCGTGAAGCCCTCGAAAGTCTTTATGGCATCGAGATAGTTCTGATGCATGTCGCCGCGTCGCAATCCCTATCGCGACGCCACAGGCCTGTGCGCCGCACGAATCGAGAGTGCCCCGGATGGCTTGCGCGGACCTAGTCCCGCCATTGTTGCACGAGTGCTGCAACCGGGCGGGGAAATGCCGGCGCAGAAAGGTCCCAAGGTTCGAGGGTGGAAAAGAGGACTGCCATTGTGCTGGCGTTCATGTTTCTCTCAGCAAGGTGCCCGCCGTTCCCTTTTGGTGGGCTTGGCGCTGGGCATCTCGGTCTTAGCCGATCGCGGTGTGGTGGTTGCCTTCTCAAGAATGGTCGGGCCACTGGGGCCGGCTCCGGGATGAAAGAATGAACGACCAGGCGCCTTACGACTTTGGCTCGCCAACGACCGCGCTGGGCACCAAGGTTGCAGAGAAGAAAACGGCAGGCAGTGCCCTTACGGTCGATGTTCTCTCGCTAACGGCCACTGCATTCGGGGTTTATTGGCTCACGGCTGTTGTGCTGGCTTCGCGCCATGCGGCTGGGCACTTCGGTGCCGATGCGAATTTCTATGCCGTCCTGGCCGATCTCGGCATCCATCATCGCGCCGCGCGCTTTCATCCGGTGACGACGACGCTCGGATACGCGTGGATGAAGCTCTTCCTCCCGCTCGCTCCATGGCTCGCGCCGGCAACCATCCTCAAGGCCTTTTTCGCGGCTGTCGGCGCTCTCGGTGTCTGGGCAGCGATGTCAATTTTCACGGTGCTGCTGCCGAGAGGCTATGTGCTTCTCGGCGGCGTCCTCTACGGCAGCTCGCTCGGCGTTTGGTATTTCTCCGGTATCCCGGAGTCCAAGATCGTCACCGCGACGCTGTCGGTGCTTTATATCGCCGCCTATGTACGCTTGCGCCAGCGCTGGAGCCTCACCAGCGCCATTGCGCTCAGCGTGACGCTGGCGCTCGCCTGCCTCAATGAGATCGTTTCCGCTTTCCTGCTCGCGGTCCCCATAGTCGATGTGCTGCTGAGGCACGGTTTCGACTGGCGACGCTTCCGGTGGCTCGCCGCGCACGTCCCCGTGGTCCTCGTCTCGTGGTTCGTGCTCGAAGTCTTCGTCAATGGCTGGCTCATTCCGGAGAGCAAGTATGTCGAAGGCCAATCACACTTCAACATGCTGCTCTACTACATCGCGAAGAACGACTACGGCCTTGCGAGCTTGCACGGATTCATCGCGAACTGGTTCTTCTTCAATATCGTGGCGCCGACGCCGCAGGCATTGCAGTGGGCTCATGTCGGCGGGTACTTCGAGTCGAGCTTGGCTGCCTACCTCGCTTCGCCGATCGCGGTCACCACGCTTCTCCTGATTGCGGCGATTGCGATTGCCGGCCTGCTGCTGCGCCGGGGTGGCGCAGAGCTCGGACCCGGAGGTCAGCTCCTGCTGCCCCTTGCGGTCTACGCCTTGGTGCGCGCCGTGTTCTTCTTCATCTTCAATCCCTCGGAGCCGCTCCTCTTCAGCCCAGCCGTCACGATCGCGCACTGGCTCATCCTGCTCGTGCCGTTTGCGGCGTCGCGCTTTCCAGCCAAGCAGGCGCTGCTCGCCGCGCTGTGCGTGCTGCTCTTTGTAACCAATGCCGGCTTCATGCTCGGCCCCGAGGGCTGGTCGGGGCTTTGGACGCGTATCGCCGGCGCTTGATCACCACTGCATGGCTTCGGGCGGTGCCTGGACGGCCTCGAAGTGCATGTCGCGGAAGTCGGCAATCCGCTTCGCCGTTCGCAAGTAGTCGGTCGGATCCACATCTCGCCAGTGAGGCAGGCGATAGACGCAGCCGTCACAAGCAAAAAGCAGGTCGTTTGGCGGATCGACGTGCGCCCACTCGATCCAGGATGCGCCCGCTCTCGTGAGCGCTTGCCAGAAGGGGCCGCTTACGGGGTAGCCCTCTGAGGGACCGTGCGCCGAGGGATTGAGCCCATGTCCCGAGCCGAACCAGCAGCCGATGCGCATGGTGCGCGGGATGGGCACGTTCTCGATCGGCACCATGCGCGTTTCCGGCTCCTGCACCAGAATGCTGCGGTCGTCCTGGAATAGGCCGCCGCCCGTCCAGTGGCCGAACGCCGGCCAAAGCGCCAATGCCGTGAAATAGGGTGGCGTCGATACTGCCGTCCACGTGCCTTCCATGCGCGCCGGCCTTCCCTGCGGCTGCTGGTAGGCTCCGCGCATGTAGCGCGGGATGCGGCGGCCGGGACGCGGCGGCTTGGCGGCCAGCGCCGTCAGCGGGTCATAAGGCCTGCCGGGCGGTGGCCGTTTGGAAATCCGCCACGGCGCGGATGTGTGATACTGCGCAGCCCAGTAGATGAGCTTGTCGCCCGACGGCGAGAGATCGCACAGCCTGATGAGCCCGCGCATCCACTGCCCTGGCGTGAAGACATCGCGGCGAAGGTCCCATGTGATGAGCCGCCAGTATGTGCGCGGCCCGCGCCGCAGGATGACAGCCTTGGGTGCTGCCGCCGCAAAGAGCACGGAGAGGCGCGTGCGGATCTGGCCAGCAGGAGCCGCAGGCTGGTCCATTCGCTATTCGATTTCGAGCACGACGCGGCCGCGCACCTTGCCGGCGAGAATCTCCGGCGCCAGAGCGACAGCATCGGCGATCGGACGCGTGATGGTGAGCGCGTCGAGCTTGGCGATGTCGAGATCGTGGGCGAGGCGTGTCCAGGCTTCGAGACGACGTGCCTTTGGCGCCATCACGCTGTCGATGCCCGCGAGCGTCACACCGCGCAGAATGAACGGCGCCACGGACGAGGGGAAGTCCATGCCCTGGGCCAGTCCGCAGGCGGCGACGCAGCCGTCGTACTTCGTCATCGAGATGACGTTGGCGAGTGTGTTCGAGCCGACGACATCGACTGCGCCGGCCCAACGCTCCTTGCCGAGCGGCCGCGAAGTCCCGGACAGCTCGGCGCGGTCGATGATTTCGCTTGCGCCGAGACCCTTGAGATAATCGGCCTCGGATGCACGGCCCGTCGAGGCGATGACCGTGTAGCCGAGCTTCGCCAGCAGAGCGATTGCCACCGAGCCGACGCCGCCCGCCGCGCCCGTGACGAGGACCGGCCCGCGATCCGGCGTGATGCCGTTGCGCTCGAGCGCCAGCACGCACAACATGGCGGTGTAGCCTGCCGTGCCGATCGCCATGGCCTGTGCCGCCGTGAACGCGGCAGGGCGCGGCACCAGCCACTCTGCCCGGACGCGCGCGCGTTGCGCATATCCCCCAAGATGCGACTCACCAACGCCCCAGCCATTCAGGATGACCGCGTCGCCGACCTTGAACGCGGGATTGCCCGACGTAATGACGTCGCCGGCGAAATCGATGCCGGGGATCATCGGCCAGCGCCGCACGACCGGTGCCCTGCCGGTGATCGCGAGGCCGTCCTTGTAGTTGATTGTCGAGTGCGAGACGCGCACGGTCACGTCGCCGTCCATGAGATCGGCGTCGGTGAGGTCCGTCCACGCGGCCTCCGGGCCAGCCTCACCCTTCGTCAGCAGCAGACCTTTGAACGACGGCATGGTTGCCTCCCTGGCACGGAACGCAGTGTACCCCGCCTTTACGCCACGTGCGCGCACCTGTCGAGTTTGGGTCACGCGACGGTCAGAATAGGCGGCCGCGGGGGCGGAAATGCGTTATCTACAGCGGCATTGCCGCACTTGTCAGGCTTGGCCTGCTCTGGAATGTTCGCATTGGCTTCGGGGCGTTGGGGGCTTGGGCCAGCGACTACGAGGGTGGGCTTCGTGAGACGAGAGTGGCGGAAGGCGGGACGACTGCGTGGCGCGCTCGCGTGTCTCGCCGTGCTCGTGCACGCTGGCTGCGAAGGCACGAGCGTTCTAAAGACGGAAAGCCTGACGGCTGCCATTACTCCAAGCAACTACTCAGCCAATCACAGCAGTACGCACACCGAAGGCACGAGCGAGATCTACTCGCGTGTCGCCCGCGGCGCCAAGGCCTGCTGGTTCGGCATCGGCAAGCCGCTCGAGAAGACCCACGTCTTCGAGGGCAAGCTAGAGCCCGAGAGCGAGGGTGGCGCCGCCGAAGTGGCCGCTCACATCCGCACGCCCGATCAGCCGAGCCCGCGCGGCGGCAAGGTGTTCATCGTCACGATGACGCGGGAGGGCGGGGGCACGAACCTCGTCACCGAGAACCGTCGCATGCCGGATGACGTGGCGCAGGCGATGCGTGCCGACGTCGCTCGTTGGGCGAAGACGGACTCGGTCGAGTGCAGTGAGTTGGCGGTGGCGAACCCAATCGCGACGGCTTCGATTGCGCAGTCCCTGCCCGAGCGAAAGCCGGCTGTGAAGAAGACAAAGGCGAAGAAGAAGTAGCTACGCTGCCTCGGACTGCGTGCGCGATTTCACCGCGGTGCCTGCGCCAATCCGCATGGTCCGCGACCGGATACGCTTTCCCGTCGCCTCGCGCTCGGCAGCCGGCAGTATGTCGAGGCTCGGCCAAAGGCCCGTGATCAGCGTGCGTGCATAGCCGTTTGCATGGCCCGAGCGGCGCATGGCGGCGGCGGCGCTATGGCGGTCATAGGCGAGGCGGTGCGTCGAGAGGACCAGCTCGCCGTCGATTTCGCGGATGAGGCCGTACCAGACATCTGCCGTGCCGTCATTTGCCGGCATCCCGATGACGCCGGGATTGAACCACGCGCGCCCGCCGACCCGCGCGATGTAGGGAATGCCCGAATGGCCCGCGATGGTGATGTCGGCACCGCTCTGCGCGACTTCTTCAGCCAGCACGTCGCGCTCGGATTGAAAGACCCAGCGATTGACGACGGCCGTGCCGCCGTGAACGACGCGGAATGTCCGACCCGCGTAGGTGAAGCGAAGCGTCTCGGGCAGGCCGCTCATCCACGCGCGCATGTCGTCGCCCATGCGGGCGTTGGCATAGGGGTACCAGCCCTTGGCGAGGGCGGCGCACTCCGTGCCGTCCTCGAAATTACAGGCGCAGTCCTCGGCGGCGACGGCGAGTTGCTGCTCGCAGTTCCCCTGAATGACATGGCAGCCCCAGTCAGCAATCAGCCGGGCCGTTTCCTCGGGCGCCGCGCAGTAGGCCACGACATCGCCCGTGCAGATTACATTGCCGGCGGGAATGGCGAGCGCCTCGGCACGTGAACGGAACGCCTTGGTGGCTTCGATGTTCGAGTACGGGCCGCCAAAGACCAGCAGCGGCTTGGTGGTGTCAAAGGCGATCACGCGGCGGCCTCGGTGGGTTAATGGCGTGAAGCCTCGCCCGTGGCGAGAGGCCGTGTCAAGCACCCACAGAAAGACATAAAGATTTCTTTATATCCTCCTTGCGAGGGCGGGATTCAGCCGCTATACAACGCCCGTCAATTCAGGCCCCAGTGGCCGCGCTTGCGCTCCCGAAGTGCAGCCGGTGCGCTGGGTTCCGGCCATCCTCAGCCCGAGAAAGGCGCCTCATGAGCACGAAGGACTACATCGTCAAGGACATCGGTCTCGCAGACTTCGGTCGCAAGGAGCTCTCCATTGCCGAGAGCGAGATGCCGGGCCTCATGGCGACGCGCGAGGAATACGGCCCCAAGCAACCGCTGAAGGGCGCGCGCATTGCCGGCTCCCTGCACATGACCATCCAGACAGGCGTCCTCATCGAAACGCTGAAGGCGCTGGGCGCCGACGTGCGCTGGGTCTCCTGCAACATCTACTCGACCCAGGACCATGCGGCTGCCGCGATCGCAGCCGCCGGAACACCCGTCTTCGCGGTCAAGGGCGAGACGCTGATCGAGTATTGGGACTACACCGCCAAGCTGTTCGACTGGCACGGCGGCGGCTACCCGAACATGATCCTCGATGACGGCGGCGATGCCACGCTCTTCATCCACCTCGGCGTGCGTGCCGAGAAGGGCGACACGGCGTTCCTCGACAAGGCCGGTTCCGAGGAAGAGGAGATCCTGTTCGCACTCATCAAACGCTGCCTCAAGGAGAAGCCGAAGGGTTGGTTCGGCGCGATCGCCGCATCCATCAAAGGCGTCTCCGAGGAGACGACGACGGGCGTGCATCGCCTCTACGAAATGCAGAAGGCCGGCACGCTGCTTTGGCCGGCAATCAACGTCAATGACAGCGTGACGAAGTCGAAGTTCGACAATCTCTACGGCTGCCGCGAGTCGCTCGTCGATGGCATCCGCCGCGGCACGGACGTCATGATGTCCGGCAAGGTTGCCTTCGTCGCGGGCTACGGCGATGTCGGCAAAGGCTCGGCGGCCTCGCTGCGTCAGGCCGGCTGCCGCGTTCTCGTCTCCGAGATCGATCCGATCTGCGCCCTGCAGGCGGCGATGGAGGGCTACGAGGTCGTGACGATCGAGGATGCCCTGCCGCGCGCCGACATCTACGTCACCGCGACCGGCAACAAGGACATCATCACCGTCGAGCACATGAAGGGGATGAAGGACCGGGCGATCGTCTGCAACATCGGTCACTTCGACAACGAGATCCAGGTCGCTGGCCTCAAGAACTTCAAGTGGACGAATATCAAGGACCAGGTCGACGAGATCCAGTTCCCCGGTGGCAACCGCATCATCCTGCTGAGCCAGGGTCGCCTCGTGAATCTCGGCAACGCGATGGGCCACCCCTCGTTCGTCATGTCGGCGTCGTTTACCAACCAGACGCTGGCCCAGATCGAGCTCTTCGCCAACAACAAGGATGGCAAGTACAAGAAGGAAGTGTACGTGCTGCCGAAGCATCTCGATGAGAAGGTTGCCTCGCTGCACCTCGCCAAGGTCGGCGCGAAGCTGACCAAGCTCAGCCCAGATCAGGCGGCCTACATCGGCGTCAAACAGGCAGGCCCCTTCAAGAGCGATCACTACCGCTACTGAGGAGCCCGGGAAGGCTCGGGACACGGTATTCAGAATGGGCGCCAACGGGCGCCCATTCGCATTTTCATGTGGGACCACGGCCGTTGCCTCGCGCCGGACGCGAATGAGACATGCTCGGTTGAAGGTGCTCTTTGGGGAGCCCGAAGCTCAAACCCCGAAAATCCGGGCTTTGCGAACGCTTGGCGCTCTTCGGCAGCTGAAAAATTAATGTACCCATCGGTACTAATTTGCCCCTTGTTTCAGGGCCGTCCGGTCGGCCATAAGACGGCAACACGCCGCGCGCCCAGGTGGCTCGGCTAGGCTCACGAGGAAACATCGAATGTCCACTCGCCAGGACGGAGCCCCCTCACCGATCGTGCGCTCGCGCACCGAACTCGTCGATTGGATTGCCGCGGGCTGTAAGCCGGCCGAGCAGTGGCGCATCGGCACCGAGCACGAGAAGATCGTTTTTCATACCGATGACCTGAGCCCCGTTCCTTATGAAGGACCGCGCGGCATTCGCGCCATCCTGGAAGGGCTGATCGCGCGCTACGGCTGGCTGCCGATCACCGAGGGCGAGAACATCATTGCGCTCAAGCGGCCAGACGGCGAAGCGCCGGCCACGGTGTCGCTGGAGCCCGGCGGACAGTTCGAGCTCTCCGGCGCTCCGCTCGTGACGCTCCATGAAGTCGCCGACGAGACGCAGCAGCACCTCGACCAGGTGAGCGCGATCGGCAGGGATCTCGGCGTCGGTTTTCTCGGTCTCGGCTTCTCGCCGACATGGACGCGCGAGGAGACCCCGCGCATGCCGAAGCGCCGCTATGCGGTGATGACCCGCTACATGCCGCAGGTCGGCAAGGGCGGTCTCGACATGATGTACCGCACGGCAACGATCCAGGTGAACCTCGACTTCGGCAGCGAAGCCGACATGGTCAAGAAGCTACGCGTCTCGCTGGCGCTACAGCCGATCGCGACCGCGATCTTCGCGGCTTCGCCCTTTACGGAAGGAAAGCCGAATGGCTTTCTCTCCATGCGCAGCGAGGTGTGGCGCGATACGGACAAGCGGCGCACGGGTATGCTGCCTTTCGTCTTCGAGGACGGCATGAGCTTCGAGCGTTACGCCGAGTACGCGCTCGATGTGCCCATGTACTTCGTCTATCGCGACGGCGAGTACATTGATGTTGCCGGTGCCTCGTTCCGTGATTTCATGAATGGCAAGCTCGCGGCGCTGCCCGGTGAGCGGCCGACCATCGACGACTGGTCCGATCACCTGACGACGCTCTTTCCCGAAGTGCGTATGAAGCGCTTCTTGGAAATGCGCGGCGCCGACGGCGGGCGCTGGCGACGCATCTGCGCGTTGCCCGCCTTCTGGGTCGGACTGCTCTACGATCAGGCGGCGCTCGATGCGGCGTGGTCGCTGGTCAGGGACTGGACGGCGGAGGAGCGACAGGCCCTGCGCGATGGTGTGCCTGGGCTCGCGCTCAAGACACCTTTCCGCAACGGCAAGGTCTTGGAGATCGCGCGCGAAGCCGTTGCGATTGCGCGCGGCGGGCTTGCTGCACGGGCGCGAAAGAATGCATCCGGGCTGGACGAGCGCGAGTATCTGGCGCCCGTCGAGGAGATCGTCGCCTCGGGCCGCACGATCGCCGAGCAGTTGCTCGAGTCCTATCACGGGCCGTGGAAGGGCGATGTCCGCCGCGTCTTCGAGGAATATGCGTTCTGAGGCGCGATCTCTCGCCTCCGCTCATCCATTCAGCGCCTTCCGTACAGCATTGACCGCCGCCCCGGTCGCCGCGATCAGATCGACATCGAGTGGTGGCTCCTGCGAGGAGAATTTCGCGATCACGATCTCATTGGCCGGATCGATGAAGAGATTCTGGCCGTGGATGCCCATGCCGAATAACAGCGTCTGGCGCCCGTGCTCGACGTACCACTTTGCACGATAGTGCATGGCGGCGCCCGGATAGAGTTCGACGAACGTGCTGGCGTTCCAGGCTTCGGGATCGCCGTTCTCCAGAATGTCGGCAATCCAGCTCTCGGGAATGACCTGCCGCGTGCCGCGTGCGCCGCGCTCCAGAATGAGCTGGCCGACGCGGGCGAGATCGCGCGTCGTCGTGCACATGCCCCCGGCGCAGCGTGGCGCGCCGAGGCGATCGACGGTGATGTAGGCGCTCTCTGCGGCGCCCATGGGCTGCCAGATGAGTTCGCTCATGAGATCGGCATAGCGCCGTCCCGCCGCGCGCTCGATGATCCAGCCGAGCAGGTCCGTGTTCACGGAGATGTAGTGGAAGCGCCCGCCGTGCGGACGATCCGCCTCGGTGAGATGACGATAGAAGCTGCGCAGGTCCGATGGTGCCTCGCCGGGCGCGAGCGGATTCCAGCCCGTCGACTTGCGATACTCGATGATGGGGCCTGCAGTAGCGAGGTAGTTCTCGTCGAAGACGAGGCCTGTGCGCATGTCGAGCAATTGGCGCACGGTTGCGCCCGCATAGGCGGTCCGCGCAACTTCGGGCACATAGTCCGTCGCCAGCCGCTCGACATCGAGCACGCGCTGGCCGACCAGAGCGCCGACGAGCAGCCCGAGCATGGATTTGCTGACGGACATGAGTATGTGCGGCGAGCGTGCGGTCATGCCATTGCCGTACTGCTCGAAGAGAAGTGCTCCCTTGTGCAGGATAACGATGCCGTCGGTGCTGGAAGCATCGAGGAACTGGCTGAACGAGAGTGTCTTGCCATCAGGCATGGTAACCGGCAGATGACCGAGATCGCGTGGCGCAGGTTTCAGCTCCCGAACGCCGCTCGGATCGTGCGGGATATCGGCGCTCGCGATGAGCTCGCGCACATGATGGAAGGCCCATTGGTTGAAAGGCGCCTGCCGCCAGTTCGCGAGCGTTACCTGCGATTGTGGCGCAGGCGGAAAGCCCTCCATGAGACGTGCGGCCATGCTTCTTGTCCCCGTGCTGCGATTTCGCCCGAACAGGCCGAGCTTAGGCCAATCACGCGGCCGCGAACATATTGGATGCGCTCGGCCAATGCCCGAGAAGGGGAGGGCTTCCCATGAGGATGCTACTTAAGCTGCACTTTCTGTCCGTGCCTGCGGCCGCGCTGGCAATGGCCGTTGCCGCGCCCGTCGTGCCGGCTTCCGCCGCGGCGTGCGTGATCGCAAACTCTCCGTGCTATCCCTGGCACATCCGTGAGGGCGAGGACGATACGGTCATCCTCGAGATCGTTCCCAATAATGCTGACACGGGTGCCATCTATGGTGTCTGCATCTGCCCGCAGACACCGGACATCGCGGTGGTCTTCGATTTTGGCGAGGCGCGCCGCACGCTCGGCACGATATCGGCCCGCCCGGACGGGCCCGTGTGCCGCGACTTCCGCATTCAGACTTCACGGCAATCATCGCTCAAAATACGGCGCGCATCCGAAGGCAAGTCCGCCATCGAGGGCTGCTACTACGCGTACTGAGCCCACAGGGAACCCCGCTCGATGCTGGCGCGTTAACACTGGTCGGATGACTGAAAGCATGAGAGGGGAACAATGGACGCCAAGAACGTGATGATTGCCGTGCTGGCCGTGGCAGTGGCCGTTTTGGGTTATCTCTTTTGGGAGAGTCAGCAGCCGGGCGTTGAAATCAATGTGCCGGGCGTGAGCATCAAGGCGAAATGATCTTCGCCTCAGCGGCGAGCGCAGTCATGAAGCCGGGTTTCCGGTAGCAAGCGCCCGCAGGCCCCGCGCCACTTCAAAGTCCGAGATGATCTTGCTGCAGACCGCAAGCGGTATGCCGTTCTGGCGCGCATACTGCTCAACGGCTTCGCGACCGTCCATTTCGTAGATGATCAGTAGTTTCTCTGCGAGCTTCGACGTGTGCGTCTGCATGGCGCCTATGGCACGCGATTCGCGCGGCAAAGGCGGGGCAAGATTTCGTCCGTCTCGCGGCAGAGCTTCTACGCTGAACGCGCAAGCGTACTCGATGGCAAGCGGGTAATCGCCCGTGTCTGCTGTTCAAAGCTGACCGTCATCGCCCCAGTTGTCGAGCAATGCGCGGTAGTCGGCATCCTGATAGCGCGAGAGATCGAAGGCTGGCGCATAGTCCGGCAGCGGGCTCCCGGCGATGTGTCGCGCAATGAGATCGCCGCCGGCACAGGCAGCCATCACGCCAAAGCCCGAATATGCGCCCGACACATAAGCGCCTTCCACCGGCAAGGGTCCGATCAGTGGCCGGTTTTCGCGCGTTCTCACATAGTAGCCGCCATCGATGAAGGGACGGCCCGACTTCTCGATATAGGCCTTGAGTCCCGGCACCATGGTCGTCATGCCGCGCAGCGCGATCTCCGCATAGTAGGGAGGTTCCGGCAACGGGAAGACGACATCACTCGGCCCATGCGTGTGGTTGAAGAGCACGAGGAGCGACGCGTGCGCGCCGCTCCCTTCCGGACGCCCGTGCGCGCCCCACGGGAATTTCTCGAGCAGCCAACGCGTTTCCTCATCTTCACTCAGCGCCGCACGCTCGTCGTCGCTCCACGGCAGAACCTGATCGTCGAGCCAGATGAGCATGGGCGCCGCGCGCATGACACCCTGCGGATCGGGGAATGAGACCTTGAAATGGCGCTCGGCGACGATCGGCAGATCCACACCGATGAGCCGGGCGACATCCTTCAGCATGGGACCGGCCGCGAGCACAAGGTGGCTCGCCTCGAGCGTATGGTGCGCGCCGTACTGTTCGACATTAATCGAGCGAACGCGCCCGCCGGTCGTATCGACGCCGACGACATCGCCGCGCAGAACTCTCACCCCGCGCTCGCGGATAGTTTCCAACATATGCATGCCGAGCTGCTGTGCGCTCAGCCAGCCAGCGCGCCGCGCGTGCACGACCGCCACGGTCTCGGGTGCAAGAAAGGGGAACTCGCGGCGTATCAGGCTCGCGTCGGTGATGACGTCGGCACCCGTGAGGGGGAAATCGAAGCCGTGCGTCGGCGACGGCACATAGGCACTCGACGGCGTCTCGTGATATCGCGCCGGGCCGCCACCGCGCGCTTCGGCCAGTGATGCGGCTGTCCGCAGAAAGGGAATCCGCTCCGGATCCGCGGTCGCGAAAAGGTAGCCGCGACGGTTCATGTTGATGCGATTGTCCGTCGCGCGCGCGATGCCCTCCATGAGGTCGATGCTGCGGTTCATGAACTGGGTCATGGCGCGATCGGGACCGGGCCACCAGTTGCGGTAGGCTTCCGTCGATTTGTCGGACGTCAGCGAGAGCGGATTGTCCCGCTCGATGACCACCACATCGCGGAGACCGTGCTCGACAGCCAGAAAGTAGGCGGCCGATACGCCGGCCAGGCCCGCGCCGCAAATGACGACCTTGGCCGAGGAATTACCGCTCATTGAAGCCACCCGTGAGGTTCGCCGGATGACTTCTCTAAGCCCGTTCACGTGGGATGGGGCAAGCGGAATGGTGCGAGTGAGGCCGTGGTGCCGTCAATTTCGGCTCGGTGCCGGAGATTGGAGCGGGTGAAGGGAATCGAACCCTCGTCATCAGCTTGGAAGGCTGTTGCTCTACCATTGAGCTACACCCGCAATTTCAATGGCTTAGCTGGCTTTTCGTAGTCCGAAAGGGTCAGAAAAGGGTCAGCAGTCGCGTGGGGGATGACTTCTACCGGATGCGGCTCGGGTTGTGAAGGGCGGCGCTTCCGGGCGTTGCCAGGCAGACTGCGGGTCGGTACCGCTGCGCCGGAGGTAGACAACGAGATATCGCGCAACGGCAAGCGCCGCGGCATGACCTGCTGTCTGCGCAACGATGTGCAGCATCAGGTCGATGGCGCCGGGACTACGTGGGACGCTGAAGCCGAAGCCATGCGAGCGACTGCTGCAGAGCAGGCAAGGCAGCAAGCGCGAGGCCAACCAACTCTGCCGTGCGGGACGGTTGCGCCATAAACACGCCGCCGACGCCGAGCAATGCTCTGCAAAGCATCGGCATGGGTGCCCAGCCGTAGCCGACGAAGGCCACGCCGAGCATGAATGTACCCAGCGCGCACGTCAGCGTCGTCTCGAGGAATTCCGGCCAGTTCCATCCCGGCAGCACGAGCAGCATCACCGGCGAGTAGCAGAAGACGAACGGGACCATGATCTTGGCGTTCGACAGCTTGAAGGCCGCGAATCCCGTCTTCCATGGATTGGAGCTGGCGATGGCCGCCGCGGCATAGGCAGACGTGCAGACCGGCGGCGTGACCTCGGAGATGATGCCGTAGAAGAGCACGAACATGTGCGTCGCGAGTGGTGGCACGCCGAGGTTCGTAAACGCCGGCTGAGCGACCGTCACCAGCATGATGTAGAGGGCCGTCGTCGGCACGCCGGCACCCATCAGGATGCAGGCGATAGCGATGAATACCATCGACAGGAACAGCGTGATGTCTTGAAGTGTGAAGAGCTCCCACGGCACGAACGCAAAGCCGGCGTGCAAGATCTTGCCGAGATCCTGCGCCGCGCCCGTCACCATGAAGCCGAGCCGGAAGGCGAGGCCCGTTAGAGAGATAACGCCAATGACGATGCCGACGGCAGCGCAGATGGCGCCGACCGCGAGCGCGCCACGCGCACCCTCGTGCAAAGCGTCGGCAAACTCGCGCCAATGCACCCGGCGCATCGGATTGACGAGGCCGACGAGGATCGCCGTGGTGATACCCCAGAACGCGGCCATGTAGGGTGTGAACCCCGAGAACAGCACGTAGAGCAGCACCGCCAGCGGCAGCACGGCCGGCCAGCCGCGCGCGAGCACCGGGCCGAGCCGCGGCATCTCGTGGCGTTCAAGACCCTTGAGCCCGAGGCGCTTCGCCTCGAAATGAACGATCACCATCACGCCGAGATAGTGCATCGCCGCCGGCACGACGGCAGCGAGCGCGATGTGGCTGTAGGGCATCTTCAAGTACTCGGCCATGATGAAGGCCGCAGCCCCCATGATGGGCGGCGTCACTTGACCGCCGGCGCTGGCCGCGGCCTCGACGCCGCCGGCGAAATGGCCCGGATAGCCAAGCCGCTTCATATTCGGAATGGTGAGCGAACCAGTCGCGACGACATTGGCGACCGCCGAGCCCGAGATGGTGCCAAACAGCGCCGACGAGACCACCGAGACCTTCGCCGGCCCGCCCATGAAGCGGCCGGCGAGGATCGTTGATACGTCGACGAACAACTGGCCGAGCCCCATGCGCTGTGCCACCGCGCCGAATACGACGAACAGGAATACGACCGTCGAGACGATCCACAGCGCGATGCCGAAGATACCTTCGGCGGGGAAGTAGATGTTGTTGATGAACTGCCGCCAAGTGACGCCCGGGTGCATCAGGATCTGAAACGGCATGTAAGGCCCGTAGAGGGCGAACAGGATGAAGAGGACGATGATGATCGGCAGCACCCACCCGACGGTACGTCGTGTCGCCTCGAGCACCAGCACGGTCAGGATGGTGCCGAGCACCACGTCGATGTCGGCAGGATCTCCCTGGCGCATAGCCTGCTCGGCGAGCTTCCAGGGCGTGCCGAACCAGGTGCCGCTGAAGCCTTCCCAGGAGATGCCCACCCACAGCGACGCGAGCACCGCGAGGAAGCCTGCGGCCCAGTCCCACAGCGGCACGCCGAGAACATACCAACGCGATGATGTGGCGAGGGAACCGCTCAGCCGCGCGCGCCGCGCCGGATAGAGCAGGAAGATCATGAGCAGCACGCCGGACAGGTGGATCCCCATGTGCCAATGGTCGATGGGGAAGCCGATGCCGGCAGTGACGTAGTGGTAAAGTGAGAAAGCGATCAGGAACAGAAAGACGAAGCCGCTGAGGCGCGGCGGCAACGGGCGGACACGCCGCTCGCTCTCGAACTCCTCCTCGATCTCCTTGGCGCGCCGCGCGTCGATGGGCGTGGTGTCGGAGCTGGCGGCGGTCATGCTCGGATACATCGCATCATCACTAATGAGCGGGCCGGCACGCAGGGAGCGCACCGACCCGCCGCAGGTCAGCCAAACAACAGTCTCACTTCAGAACTCCCTTCTCCCGATAGAACTTCTCTGAACCGGGATGGATCGGGGTGTTGACGGCCTTGAGGGCACTTGCGAGCTGGATCTCGCGCGCCTTGGCGTGGCCGCTGTCGAGGAGCTTGCGCGCTGTATCGTTCCACATCGCCGCGGTGATGTCGTAGACCAGCTTCTCCGGTGTATCGGCCGAGACGACCCACTGCGCACCCACCGCAACCGAACGCGTCGCATACCCCACGCCGTCATAGGCCTTGGCTGGAATATCGGCCTCGTAGTAGTAGGGAACGGCCTTTACGAATGCGGCGCGCTCTTCATCGGACAGCGAATAGAGCTCGATGCCCTTCGTTGCAGCAAGCTGTGAGATGGCGCCCAGCGGCCAACCGCCAACAATGAAAAAGGCATCGAGCTGCCCGTCGGCGAGGCGATCGGCGCTCTGCTGAGGGTTGAGCTCCGCAGCTTGAATATCAGTCTTGGCGATGCCATTGATCTTCAGCAGTTCCAGTACCACCACTTGCGTTCCCGATCCGGCCTGGAAGATGCCAACACGCTTGCCCTTCAGCTCCTTGATTGAGCCGAGCTTGCCGCCCTTCGGAAGCACGAGGTGCATGTGCTCGGGGAACAGGTTTGCGATGACACGGAGTTTGTCGAACTTCTTGTCGAAGCGACCCTGACCATTGAATGCCTGGAAAACGATATCCGCCGAGGCGAGGCCCGACTCGGCTTGGCCCGATTGGATTGCCGTGACATTGGCCACAGAGGCATTGGACGACTGGGCAATGGCCACAAGGCCCGGCACGCCGCACGAACCGCCCTTGTCGCAGGGCGTAGCTCCCGGCGGGCTCGAGATGATGTTGGCGAGCAGTCCAGCGATCGGGAAGTAGGTCCCGCCCGCACCGCCTGATGTGATGCGGAAGAACTTCATCTCCTGAGCAAAGGCCGAGCCACTATTGCTGATCGCCAGGGGGACCGCTGCAGCGAGACTGATGAACTGGCGCCGAGTGGTCATGAGATCGGTCATTTCGCTTTTCCTCCTGGCTAAATTTATGGGTTCTACGGAACCTATGCAGAGCTTCCTTGGACGGCTTGCGATATTGATCCTGCTATGCCGACAATTGTCCTCCAAATTTGCCGTCACAGTTTCTGCTCGGCCAGCGTCCGCAGTCGGCCTCGTCAAACTGTAGACCGTGACCGCTAGCATCCGTAAACAAAATTATTGGCAGCCTGCCCAATTTGCGCTCACGGAATGCGGCCATAGATGGTTCCGTTTTCTGAAGCCGCTGGACAGGCGACGAAGGCCCGAATGGGCGCAGTGCGCTTTCTCTGCAAGACGCTGCCCGAGGTCGCCACCGAGAAAGCGCTCTCGGTTCTCGCTTACAATCTGACGCGGTCCTTGCCTCGGCTACCGATGGTCTTGTGGCGGGTCATCGGCATTACCTCCGCGTGCCGTGACCGTGGGCCCGAGCCGCACCTTTAGTTCTTCGATATGGGCACGGTCGTAGCTTTTGATGTTGAGCTCCTCCACGCGTTCGTCCACCCAGCCCGCGTTGACAATCAATGTCTTGCGAAGCAGGTAGTGCACGGCGAGCAGGGCTGCCGAGATCAAGAGCGGCCAGAACGCCCACCAGCCGCCTCCAAGTGCCATGTTGGCGGCGGTCAAGACCGCATTGAGCGTGGTGAACGCGAGCAGGTGCCATTTCAGCGTCGAGACGATCCAGGGGCGGACCGAAGGCCAACGTTCACCGGCTCCGAGGTCTGCTTTCGTTGTCTCGGATCCCGGCTGACCACGATTGGGATCGACGGCAGGCATCTCAAGGCTCTGTCTTATCCGGGTTCGCAGACGGCAGCGTCGGATACACCCGCGCAATCTTCACAATGCGCCAGCTGTAGCGCAGCCAGAGCAGGGCAATGACGACTTGAAAGATCTTGTCGCTCGTGCCTGCGCCGGGATGGAACCCGAACGCCGCGAAGTAGATCAGCGCCCCGATAGGGGCAGTCGCGCAAACAGCGCCGGCGATGGGTGATTTTGTGATCCCGAAGGCGATGGCAGATCCTGCGATGATGAATGCATAGACGGAGACGGTCACGGTGTCGCCGTGTGGCAGGCTTGGAGATAGGGACGCTAGTCCAATCACGCTGAAGAGGGCGGTGAGA
The DNA here is from genome assembly GCA_023430315.1 of Pseudomonadota bacterium. Classification (GTDB taxonomy): domain Bacteria; phylum Pseudomonadota; class Alphaproteobacteria; order Rhizobiales; family Hyphomicrobiaceae. Next base: position 30,230 of record JAEZAW010000376.1, read on the forward strand.
ATAACCGTATAGGTGAAAAGCTCGTAGTTTGCCTGCACGCGGCTCAGCCGCTCGACCGCGACGAAGTAGGGAGTCCTGAGGTCGTCGCCGACGTAGCGCTTGAAGAGGGCGACCCAGTCAAGTTGCACGGCACTCTCTCCATTGCTCTCGGCTGATCGCGTCTTTAGGCCGACCGCTGCCGAAGAACATCCCTTCGCAGTATCACTCCCTCAGCTTGGCAGTGACTTGCGGGTCAGCGGCCGCAATAGTCGGCGGTGGTGCCAAGCCCGACGCTTCGTCCAGCTTGATGCGTTCCTTGCCCTCGATCTTGCCGCCTGCTTCCTCGGGCCACTCGAGCGTCATCAGCTTGAAGCGCTTGGTCTGGTCGCGCAATAAAAGCGCCGTTTGCAGCCAGACGGCGATGCCGGCCAGTGCCGCAACGAAAAGGCCCACGACGAGCGTGCCCTTGATGATCCAACGATGGGTCAACCCGACGGTCGAGGCGGAAATTTCGCCGACTTTGTACGACTCGACCACCCAGCTCGACGCGAAATAGATCACCAGCAGGAGATAAGGGATCATGAAGCAGGTCAGGCCGAGGAACTCGATCCATATCTTTTTGCGGAAGCTGACATGGTCGCGGACCAGATCGACGCGGACATGCGAATTGTAGATCGTGCCGAATCCGAGAACCAGCGCGAACAGCGCCGTATGCAGGTGCCATTCGAGCTCCTGCAATAGCGTCGATTCGAAGTATCGGCTGACGTACGTCTTCAGCCAGATCTGCAGGCCATAGACATGTCCCTCCGCAGATCGAAAGGTCAACTTGCGGGCAACGACGTCGATCACCGTCACAACGACCAGCGGCACGATGAGCCACGATGCCCAGCGACCAACAAAGTCGACGCCGCGGCGCAATGCATTGCTTGCCTTCAGGGCAACGGGCTCGTCTTCGGGCAGATAGGTCTTGGAAGTGGTCTCTTTCTGCATTGTTGATTGCCCCTCAAGGACCGTAGGCGCCGCGCATCAGCCAGAGAGCTACGTTCGGGTACAATATGACCACGATGAGCGCCATGAGCTGCAAAATGACGAAGGGAATGATGCCGAGATATATGCTCTCGATCTTGACCTCTTTTGGCGCAATCCCCTTCAGGTAGAAGAGCGCAAATCCAAAGGGTGGCGTCAGGAACGATGTCTGCAGATTGACTGCCATGAGAATGGCGAACCAGATCACGACCTCCGATTTCGGGACGTGGTCACCAAAGTCCAGGTCCGCGATCATAGGCGCGAAGACAGGTAGAACGATCAGGGTGATCTCGATCCAATCGAGGAAGAAGCCGAGAAAGAAGACGATTGCCATGATCAGGAATAGGAGGCCCCAGCTCGATAGGCCCGCGTGGTGAATGAGCTTCTCGACGATATCGTCGCCTCCGAGAGCTCGATAGACGTAGGCGAAGCACGTTGCGCTGATGATGATGAAGAACACCATCGCTATCGTCTTGGCCGCAGTCTGGCAGCTCTCCTCCATCATCTTGAAATTGAGCCGTCCGGCGAACATCGCCAGAAGCAAAGCGCCGAACGCTCCAACGGCGCCAGCCTCGCTAGGCGTCGCCCAGCCGAGCAGGATCGATGCTTTGATCATGCCGATCAGGAAGACCGGTGGGAAAAAGGCCTTCCATAGCAGCGGTAGCATCTGCCCTTTGGGCACAGCCAAAAGGTCCGGAGGGAGCGGCGGCGCGACCCGCGGCCAGATCGATGCAACCACAAAGATGAATAGCAAGTAGAACGCGGACAGTGTCAGCCCGGGCGCCAGTGCTGCTGAAAAAAGGTGCCCGACCGAAACGCCGAGGAGATCCGCCATGATGATCAGCATGATGCTGGGCGGTATCAGGATGCCGAGGGTGCCAGACGCTGCAATCGTGCCGCAGGCAAGAGCATGGCTGTAGCCCTGCCGCATCATCGTGGGCAACGCCAATGCCGTCATCATGGTCACTGAGGCGCCGATGATGCCGGTCATGGCGGCGAGGATCGTGCCCATGATGGTGACGCCGAGGGCCAACGCACCGGGCACGCGCTTGAGCAAAACTAGCACGCAGTACAGGAGGTCGTTGGCGATCCCGCTGCGCTCCATAACGACGCCCATGAAGATGAAGGTCGGGACGGCAACGAGAACCAGATTCTCTGCCGCCTGACCCCATATCCTCGGAACGAAGTTGAAGAACTCAATCAGCTTGAAGCTGCCGAGAAAGAAGCCGAGCAACCCGAACGCCAAGGCCACTCCCCCCAGCACGAAGGCGACCGGGTAACCCGAGAAGAGCAGCACCGCCAGCGTCAGGAACATCACGATGGGCAGGCTGTCCTGGGCGAGATAGCGCAGATCGGATCGCGCGTCGGGCGGCAGCATCGCGATCACGATGACCAGGGCCGCGACCAGCGCCGCGATCAGGAGTGGGATGAGATAGGTGGTGATCGAGCGGCCGGCGCGGGGCGGCAACTGGGTATACGTCATTGGGACACCTGGCTATCGCAGCGATGAGATGGGACCGGCGCCGTTGCTTCAACGGAGGCCACGGGGCCGGTGCGTGAGGCCACGAACCGCGGTATGCGATCCATGGCCCCTCCCGCTTCAGCGAGGTTGATACGTCGCCTTCACTTCCTGCGAGGTACCCCAAACGGCATATTGCTTGCGGTAGTTCAGATAATGATCGGAAACCTTCTTGAAGAGCGGATCCTTAGCCGACTCCTCGGCAATGACCTCGAGCCAGGTCTTCTCGAACACCCTGAGCTCTTCGTCGCCCCAGCGCTTCACCTGGACGCCGTGCTTGTCACGCATCTCGGCCATGATGCCGAACTGCATGGCTTCCGTCTCGGCGTAGGTGTAGGCCACCTGTCGGCCGGCAGCCACCTCGATCATCGCCTTATATTGATCGGGTAGCGCATCGAAAGCTTTCTTGTTCATCAGGATGTGGCTGCACGACACGAGCTGATGCCAGCCGGGGAAGTAGTTGTACTTTGCGATCTGGTGGAAGCCGAGCTTGATGTCCATCATCGGCATCGAGAACTCGGTGGCGTCAATCACGCCGCGCTCGAGCGCCGGAAAGATGTCGGCGCCCGCCAGAAGCTGGGTCGATACGCCGAGCTTCTGCATGACTTTCGCGCCGAGACCGAAGAAGCGCATCTTCAGCCCCTTCATGTCGTCGAGCGACTTGATCTCGTTGCGGAACCAGCCGGACGTCTCCGGTCCGATGCAGAAGCAGTCGAAGGCCACCATGCCGTGCTGGGCATAGATCTCGTCGCGGAGCTGATTGCCGCCGCCGAACCACTTCCATGCCAGGAACTCGCCGAAGCTGGGACCGAACGGCACGGTGGTGAAGAAGGCCAGGGCTGGATACTTGCCGGTATCGTAGCCAGGCGTCGTCCAGCAGGATTCGATCGAACCCTTGGCGACCGCATCGAAGCACTCTAGAGCCGGCACGAGTGCGCCGGGCTCGAAGAACTTGACTTCGAAGCGCCCCGCCGACATGCGCTCAATGTCTTTTGAGAAGCGCTGCCCCGACGGACCGAGGTGAGGCAGCTGGCTGCCGAAAGCGCTCGCCATCTTCCAGCGCACGCGCTCCTGCGCCACTGCATCGGAGACTGCAAATGAAAAAGCCAGGGCCGAGAAGCCCAAGACTCCAAGCTTCAGAAGTCCACTTGCCATTGCGTAGGCGCTCCCCTTGTTGACTGCGTTTTAGCCACGCACCAACGCCGCCGCCCTTGGGCAGCGAGTCGTGTCGTCGGCCTTTTTTCGAGCGGGGCGGGACAGCGTTTTTTGCAGCCGCCTTTTTGGCGGACTTGGACGGACGTTTTCTCGCCCAGCGTTGCAAAGGTTGCACGCAGCGAAGCTGATGTCAAAATGTCAATGCATGAGTATGCATGGCAATATCCCGCAAATGCCGGCTGAACGAAAAGGGCAGGCATGCCGGGGGCCAGCTCACGCCGGTCGATCGGTGACTCTCAACCCAAACGTCCGCAATAGGATTGCGCAATTTTGTGCGGTGCACCGTCCATGTAGAAGCGTCAGGTCACTTTTGGCCCAACTAAGCACCTCGAGCTCGGGCAGAGCGTGGCACGAGTCATGGCCAATCGTAGAACGTGAAAGGTAAGTGCGGCGCATGTCCCGCGACATTTCGATGGACGACAGCACGCCGATAGCGGGCTGGCGGTAGCCCGACATACTTGGCGAAGAACCGATTGAAGTAGGTGGCATCCTTGAAGCCGAGCATGTAACTGAGCTGCTTGATGGTAATGGCCGAGCGTTCGAGCCGGACGGCGGCTTCGTATATGAGGCGCTGTTGAATCAGTGCGCGTGGCGTGCGGCCAAGTTTGCGCGTGGCAATTGCATGGAGGCGGCTAGGTGTGACGCCCAAGACCTCGGCATAGCGGGCGACAGCCCACTGCTCTCGAAAGCGCTCCTCCACAAGCTGACGGAACCGCATCAACAGTGCTGCAGCGCCGACAGTGTCGCCGAATGCGAGCGCCCGCGCACCGACATGGCGCCAAAGCTGCACGAAGTAGATGAGGAGCGCTGACGATATCACCGTCTCCGAACCTGGGTTCGGCTCGCGCAGCTCGTTGGAAATGAGCGTGAGAAGGTGCGCAAGAAGCGAGGCACCCTGCGGCTCGATCGCCAGCGCAAGCGGCTGCTCGGCACCTAGCAGATTGATGAGATCGCCAGCTTCGGGAATCTGACGAAAAATCTGTTCGATAAGATCCCGTCGAATATGGACAACGTGCCCGCTCCCGCCGGCCTCAATGACTAGCTTTTCTGCCGAGCTGCCAGGGCTCCAGACAAAAGCTGGGCTCAGCACGTGCAGTCGCTCGCCCCCGGCATCGAACCACGCCTCCCCCGACTGCAGAACCAAGCAGTGGTCGAAGCGGCTCGATGCGCTGCTGTCGAGGCGCCATTCGCGGGCCGAGAAGTGGGCTTCGACGATCGCCGAGCGCAGGCGGGCAGAAATGACCTCGCCAGTTCGCTCCGGCTTCAATATGGCCGGCGGCGGAGTGTGCCCGGGGTGAACGAGGAAAGGGCTTGGTTTTCGCTCGCGGGCAGTTTTGTGCATCTTTTTGGAAGTTTCATCCATTTTCCTAGGCGATCACATGATATTCACTCGGTCAAGCACGGGCCAGAGCGTTCGCCAAAAGAGCCCGGCTTCAAGGAGAGGATGCCCGTCGGGCAGCGGACGAACATGTGTCCCGCTGCCGACGGCTTGAGGAGGACCTTCGATATGCTGCGGATGTCACTCAGCCGCTTGGCGCTGGCTGCGGCCGTGTCGGCGCTCGCGGGCCACGCGGACCTCGCGCAGGCTCAAGACAAGATCAGAATCGGCTACGCGATCTCGAAGACAGGCCCATTCGCCGGCGGCGCCGGCGTGACGACGCTCCCGAACTACCAGCTCTGGGTGAAAGACGTGAACGCCGCAGGCGGCATCACCGTCGGCGGCAAGAAGCTCCAGATCGAGGTTGTCGAGTACGATGACCGCTCCAACTCCGAGGAGGCCGTCAAGGCCATTGAACGCCTCGGCACACAAGACAACGTCGACATCATTCTCCCGCCCTGGGGAACGGGCCTCAATCTCGCCGTCGGCCCAACATTGAACCGACTCGGCTATCCGCACCTCGCCGTCACGGCCGCGACGGATCGCGCACCCGAGATGGCCAAGCGCTGGCCGAACAGCTTCTGGTTCCTCGGACCGTCGAAGGCGGGCGCGGCGGCGCTCTCTGAAGTTCTCGGCAAGCTCAAGTCGGAGAACAAGATCGGCAACAAGGTCGCGATGATTTCCGTTGCGGATGCCTTCGGCATCGAGCTTGCGACAGCTGCCCGTGGCGCTTTCAAGTCGGCGGGCCTCGAGCTGGTGCTCGACAAGACCTATCCGATCGGCACGCAGGATATGCAGGCGCTCCTTAAGGATGCGATGGCAACTGGCGCCGATTCGTTCGTCGCTTTCAGCTATCCGCCCGACACGATTGCGATCACCGATGCTGCGCGTGTCCTCAACTACAACCCGAAGGTCTATTACACGGCCGTCGGTACGGCCTTCCCCGTGTTCAAGGGCAAGTTTGGCGCGAGCGCCGAAGGCGTCATGGGTGTCGGCGGGTGGAATGTCGACAGTCCAGCGCTACAGGCCTACTTCAAGCGCCACACCGAAGTGATCGGACGCGAGCCGGATCGCTGGGCGAGCCCGGTCACCTACGTCAGCCTGCAGATGCTGCAGCAAGCCATCGAGCGCGCCGGCAAGATCGATCGGCCAGCCATCATCAAAGAGCTGCAGACCGGTACGTTCGATACCATCATGGGCAAGATAAAACTCGCCGACAACATCATGCCGATCGTGTGGTGGGTCGGGCAGTGGCAGAAAGGCGAGTTCGTCGGGCTTGCGCCGGCCAGTTACGAGGGCGCCAAATCACCGCTGTTCCCTAAGCCGGCTTGGCAGCAATAAGGGAACAGCCTTGCTGGAGCCCCGGCCACTTTCGGGGGAGAGTAGTTGGGGCTCCAGCGCACTCATGGCATGAACCATGTTGATCCTCGACATACTTATCTCGGGCCTCGTGCTCGGAGGCATGTATGCCCTGATCTCCATGGGGCTGACGCTGCAGTATGGCGTCGCGCGCATCATGAACCTCGCCTACGGCGAGTTTCTCGTAGGTGCCGCTTTTCTCGCCTTCTGGCTTTACAACGCGCTGGGCATCAGCCCCTTGGTCGGTCTCGTCCTGGCCCTCCCGCTCGCCTTTCTTGCCAACTGGGCAATCTACCGCTGGCTGCTCACGCTGCTCGTGCGGCGTGCAAAGAACCGCGGCCAGCTCGAAGTAGACAGCATTCTCGCCACGTTCGGTCTGCTGTTCATCGTACAGGGCATCGCGCTCGTCCTCTTCGGTGGCCAGTACTACAGCTATGGCTATCTCTCAGTGCCGATCTCTATCCTCGGCACGACGCTCGCACTTAATCGCGTCATCGCGTTTCTGTTCGCGGCAGTCATCGGTGTCGGACTCTATCTCGCCCTGACGCGCACGCGCACCGGTACAGCCATTCGCGCCATTGCCGTGAACCCGACGGCGGCGAGCCTCGTCGCGATTGATGTCCGCACAGCTTCGGCCTTCTCCTTCGCCCTGGGCGGCGCGTTGGTGGCCGCGGGTGGTGTGCTCGTCAGCATGTTCCTGACGTTCAACGCTTCCATGGGTGTCGTATTCACCATGAAGGCGCTGATCGTTGTCATAGTGGGCGGAGTTGGGAATGTCATGGGCGCGCTGGTCGTCGGCCTGGCTCTCGGCGTGATCGAGACTGCTGTGACGCGCCTCGTCGATCCAGGTCTCACGCTCGCTGTGACCTATGCACTCTTCATGATCGTGCTTTTGGTGCGCCCACAAGGTCTCTTCGGGAGTGTCGCCCGATGAACCTCGCACGGGCGCCTCTCATAGCGTTAGCGGTTCTGGTACCGTTGCTGCTCGCGGGTTTGCCGTTCGTTGCCAGCGGCTATGTGCTTGCGCTCGCCATCGGGATGCTCAACTTCACCATTCTGGCTACAGCCTGGGCGCTGTTCTCGGGTCCGACGCACTACATCTCGCTCTCAAGCGCGGCCTTCTTCGGTATCGGCGCCTATGCTGCCGCCGTCATGGCCGAATCCGCACCTTGGCCGCTGGTACTGATTGCGGCTGCCCTGACAGGCTTTGGCATCGCGCTCGTTGTCGGACTTTCCACGCTGCGCCTCTCGGGCGTTTACTTCGTCATATTCACATTCGGGCTGACGGAGCTCATCCGTCAGCTCGTCACTTGGTACGAAGTGAATTTCACCGGCACGATGGGGCGCTATCTTTTCCTCGGGCTGCCGCAGTCGGCGATCTATTGGCAGCTTCTGGCGCTGCTTATGGCCGTTCTAGCAGCCGGATGGTTCATCGGCCGCTCGCGCCTCGGACTGGCCGCACGTGTCATCGGCGCCGACGAAGTGGTCGCGCGCCATAGCGGCATCGACACGACGCGGACGAAGATTGCGCTGTTCGCCTTCAGCTCGGCGATCATGTCACTCACGGGCGCGATCATGGCGCCGCGCTGGACCTACATCGATCCCGCGATCGCCTTCAACCCGATGATCTCCTTCCAGGTGGTGATCATGGCTTTGCTTGGCGGCGCCGGTGCCCTGTTTGGTCCGCTGCTCGGCGCCGTTCCGCTCGTGCTGTTGTTCGAGGTGCTGCAGGCGAATTTTCCAAATGCTTATTCCATTCTGCTTGGTGCAGTCTTCATTCTGATCGTGTACGGCCTGCCGCGCGGCATGATCGGCTTCATCGAGGACTGGTGGCCGGCCGAGCGTCGCTCAGGGGGGATGGTTCCCGCGCGTGTGGATCGCGATTCCCATGTTCTCACGATCGCCAATCTGAAAAAGTCCTTCGGTGGCTTGAGCGCCGTCGAGGATGTCAGCTTCGACGTGCGTCCGGGAGAGATCGTCGGTCTTGTCGGCCCAAACGGGTCCGGCAAGACGACCGTGCTCAATTTGATATCCGGCGCGCTGAAGCCGGACAGCGGACGCATCTCCTACATGGGCCATGGCATCAGCGGTCACAGCCCAGAGAGCATCGCGAGGCTCGGCGTGGCGCGCACGTTTCAGCTCGTGCGCGTGCTGCCGTCCATGACCGTTGCGGAGAACATCGTACCCAGCATCGCCTTTCGCGCGCGTCAGGTGACCGGCACCGCAGCGTGCGAAGAGGCAGTGAACCTCCTGTCGCGTGTGGGCCTCGCTCATCGCGCTGCGATGCCGGCTGCAGACCTGACTTATATCGATCAGAAGCGCCTGGAGCTCGCGCGAGCCCTCGCGCTGGAACCGAAGCTGCTCCTGCTCGACGAGTGGCTGGCGGGCCTAAACCCATCCGAGCTCGAAGAAGGTATCGCTCTCATTCAGGCCCTCCGGTACGACGGCATCAGCATTGTCATGGTCGAGCATGTCATGGATGCCATCCATGCGCTTTGTGACCGCTGCGTGGTGATGAATGCCGGCCGCGTCATCGCACATGGCACGCCGCGTCTTGCGCTCGCGGAGCCGGAAGTCGTCCGCGCCTATCTCGGAGAGGACGATGCTTGAGATCGCCAATCTCTCCGTTTCCTATGGCAAGCATCTTGCCTTGTCCGATGTGGCTCTGCGTCTCGATCGGGGCGAGGTTGCAGTCGTGCTCGGCGCAAATGGTGCCGGTAAGACGACGCTGCTCAAAGCCATAGGTGGGCTCGTAGATCTAGCTAAGGGGACGAAAATCGCTTTCGGCGGTGAGGACCTCACCAAGCTTCAGCCCCACGAGATCGTCGAAGCGGGGATCGCCCTCGTTCCAGAAGGGCGCGGCATCTTCGCCGAACTGACCGTGCGCGAAAACCTGCTCCTCGGCGCCTATGCGGCGCGCGCACGGGCGGGCGAGCAGAAGATGCTGGCCGATGTGCTCGCGGTCTTCCCACGCCTATCCGAGCGGCTCAGCCAGAGCGTTGGGACCATGTCGGGTGGCGAGCAGCAGATGGTCGCCATCGGACGCGCACTGATGTCAGCACCGGAAATTCTGCTGCTCGATGAACCCTCGCTCGGGTTATCGCCGCTGCTGACCAAGGAGCTTTTCCAGGCGTTGAAGCGCGTGCGTGCCAGCGGTCTCGGCATCCTGCTCGTCGAGCAGAACGTGCGCGCAAGTTTGGCCATCGCAGATCGCGGCTATATCATCGAGAACGGGCGCATTGCCGGCGAGGGCCGCGCCAGTGCGCTTGCTGACGATGTTGCGGTCCAGCGCGCCTATCTCGGCGGCAAGCGCGAACGCCAGGCTGGACCGCGGCCGCTCAAGGCTGAAAGCCTCGGCCTGCTCGAAAAGCCAGCCGCGGTGCGCACATCCGCGATGCCGCTCATATCGTTGGATGACCAACCTCGAACTGCGATCACGCAGCAAGCGAAAGCCACGCCCATGAACGCGATCAATCTTCTGATTGGCGGCAAGGACCGCCCGGCCACCAACGATGCCATTTATGAGCGCAGCAATCCAATCTCCGGCGAGGTTGCAAGCACGGTCGCGGCTGCGAGCGTTGACGATGCGCTCGCGGCGGCTCATGCGGCAGCGGCCGCGTTCCCGGCATGGTCGGCGCTGGGCCCCAATGAGCGGCGCGCGCGTCTCAACAAGGCGGCCGACATTCTGGCGTCGAAGGCGCAGGAGTTTACCCGGCTCATGATGGCCGAAATCGGCGCTACGGCAGGATGGGCGGGTTTCAACGTCATGCTCGCGGCCGGGATGCTCCGCGAGGCTGCGGCCATGACCACGCAGATTACGGGTGAAGTCATCCCGACGGACAAGCCCAACAACCTCGCGATGGCCTTTCGCGAGCCCGTCGGCGTAGTCCTCGGCATCGCGCCGTGGAATGCGCCGGTGATCCTTGGCGTACGCGCCGTAGCGATGCCGCTTGCGTGCGGAAACACGGTCGTACTGAAGGCCTCCGAGGTGAGCCCCGGTGTTCATCGCTTGATCGGGCAGTGTCTGACCGAAGCCGGCCTCGGTGACGGTGTCGTCAATGTCGTGACCAATGCACCCGAGGATGCGCAGGCGATTGTCGAAGCGCTGATCGCACATCCCGCCGTGCGCCGTGTCAATTTCACCGGTTCGACGCGCGTTGGCCGCGTGATCGCGCAGATCGCGGCGAAGCACCTGAAGCGCGTTCTGCTCGAGCTTGGCGGCAAGGCGCCGCTGGTTGTCCTCGACGACGCGGATCTGGACGAGGCCGTGAAGGCCGCGGCCTTCGGGGCCTATATGAATCAGGGCCAGATCTGCATGTCGACGGAGCGAATCGTCATCGACGAGAGCGTGGCCGATGCCTTCGTCGAGAAGCTGGCTGCCAAGGCGCGCTCGCTCCCGTCAGGTGATCCGCGCAAAGGCGAGGTGGTTCTGGGCTCGCTCGTGGCGCCTCAGGCCGCGGACCGCGTCAATGCCTTGATCGCGGACAGCATCGCCAAGGGAGCCAAGCTCGTTTGTGGTGGCGTCATGCCGGGCACTATCCTGCCAGCGACGATCGTGGATCACGTAACGCCAAGTATGCGCATATACGGCGAGGAAAGCTTCGGCCCGGTCGTCACGATCGTTCGGGTCGGCAGCGCGAACGAGGCCGTCCGCGTCGCAAATGATACAGAGTATGGTCTGGCTGCCGCGGTGTTCGGTCGGGACATCTCTCGAGCACTCTCGGTCGCGAGACGCATTGAAAGTGGCATTTGTCATATCAATGCACCGACGGTGCACGATGAGCCGCAGATGCCATTCGGAGGCATGAAGGCATCAGGCTACGGGCGGTTCGGCGGAAAGGCCGCAATCGACGAGTTCACGGAGCTGCGTTGGATCACAATCCAGACCGGCCCACGGCCTTATCCGTTCTGATCTCTAGGTCTGGTGCTCCCGGCGCTATCGGCGTGCGCCGCCGGATGACGTTCACGATCTTCAGCCCATCGATGTCGTGAGCTGTGCCTCTGACATGAACGCAGGACAGGGTGACTTTCTGGGCTCTGGACGTTGTTCGCCGGCTGTGAGACCGTCCTGTGGGGGACAGACGAGAGACGCAATGTCCAGGAATTTCGACTACGACGCGCCCGTGGCTTACATTCGGGACGCGACGGCAGTGCATGCGCCGGGAGAATTCACCGAGCGGCGGCTCGGGCTCGCCAACGCCGTCCGGCTCGCAATCCAACGGCACAAGCCGGGTGAGAACCCGGCGATCATCGGCTCCGGCATCCAGCTCAACGGCATCGACGCCATCCGCGCCGTCCGCATGCTCCCGGATTTTCCGGCGGACTGAACGCCGACCGGCACACTACAACGGAATGTTGTCGTGCTTCTTCCAGGGGTTCTGGACGTGCTTGTTGCGCAGCATGTTCAGCGCGCGACAGATGCGACGGCGCGTGCCGTGCGGCATGATCACCTCGTCGATGTAGCCGCGCTCGGCGGCGACGAACGGATTGGCGAAGCGCGCCTGATACTCGTCGATGCGCGCCTTGATCTTCTCGGGATCACCAAGCTCGGCGCGGTAGAGGATCTCTGCCGCGCCCTTGGCACCCATGACCGCGATCTCGGCCGAGGGCCACGCGTAGTTCACGTCGCCGCGGATGTGCTTCGAGCTCATGACGTCGTAGGCGCCGCCATAGGCCTTGCGCGTGATGACGGTGATCTTGGGCACGGTCGCTTCCGAGTAGGCGAACAGCAGCTTGGCGCCATGCTTGATGAGGCCGCCGTACTCCTGTGCCGTGCCGGGGAGGAAGCCCGGCACGTCGACGAACGTGATGATCGGGATGTCGAAGCAGTCGCAGAAGCGAACGAAGCGGGCCGCCTTGCGCGAGGCGTCGCTGTCGAGGACGCCGGCGAGCACCATAGGCTGGTTGGCGACCAGGCCGACGGTGCGCCCCTCGATCCGGCCGAAGCCCGTGACGATGTTCCTGGCATGCGCCGCCTGGATCTCGAAGAAGGCGCCCTCGTCCACCGTCTTCAAGACGAGTTCCTTAATGTCGTAGGGCTTCGTCGCAAGGTCGGGCACCAGTGTAT